>NZ_VMNC01000089.1:0-10741 GCF_013277505.1 Streptococcus sp. k-378
CTAGTTTCCTAGTTTGCTCCTTGATTTTCATTGAGTATAAGATAAAAGCAAAGGTCTAACAAGTGATGTAGCCCTTTTGAGTTATACAAGCAAATTACCATGCAAAAGCTGTCGTTGGAGCATTGAGCGCTTTTAACCATTGTTTATTTTTTACAGGGCAAAGAGTTACGGATATACCTGCCATATCCAGATTGGTCATAAATGTTCCTGATTTTATAAAGGTAATAGTGACTCCTTCAATTTCTAAGAGTTGAAGGATATCATTGATAAATATGCCCATTTCTAGGTTGCTAGTAGTGCCTAGATTATTTACAAGCAATATAAATTGATCACCCTTTTTCCAATGATAGTGCAATCTTAATTTGCTTATAATTTCATTTGCCAGGATTTCCGATGATTGAAATGGGACAATACGATAACCTTCTTCACCGTGTATCCCAATACCATAGGAAATATTTCCTTCTTCCAAGTTAAATAGTGGAAGGGTGGCTTGAGGGAGGCTAGCAGATTTCGTTGCAAAGCCAATTGTTGCGATTTCGGGAGCAAGTTCATGACCTAAATCAGTTAGTTGCTCGATGTCGGCACCATTTTGAGCTGCATATCCTAGAACTTTATGAAGTAAAATAGTCCCTGCAAGCCCTCTTCCTCTAATTTGAAATCTATTGTGAGGTTCAATAGAAATATCGTCGTGTGCTAGACTATAGCCGACCTTAATTCCTTCTTGTCTAGCAGTATTAATGGCCCAGCTAAATTCTTTGATGTCTGCTTCGAAATTTTTTACAATGATGAAGACACCGTGACCATTGTTTAAAAAACGAATGGACTCTAAGATTTCAGTTCTTGTAGGAGGAGTAAATAATTGGCCATAGATAGCAGCGGTAAGCATGCCTTCTCCCACATATCCAATATGCGCAGGTTCGTGACCGGAACCTCCACCCGACAATATTGGAACCTGATGAGGATTGCGATTTTTTTGATAGACTAGTGGTAAAGTAGGGTGTTTTTCTAATTCAGGATGACTGCTGACAGTTGCTGAAATGTAACTTGAAATAATTTTTTGTTTATGATTTGAAATAAATGTCATTGTGGTCTCTTTCCAATAATTGTCATGATTAGAAAGTCTGGTTGTGGAACTGGACTTTTTTTATTGACGTAAGCCTTCACGATTTCTGCTAGAGCATGTGAATGATAGTCTAACAAAAAACAAGTATAGGCAGATGAATCGCTATCAATCTGACCATATTCTCTTAAAATTTTTGATACAAGCAAGCGACAGTAGCTGATAAATTGGTCATAGAAGTTATTTTGCCCTTGAATATCAAAAAGTTGAATATAAAAGTCACGCTCTTGTTCGAAATAAAGAAATAATTCTTGTAATAGTTTTTGGCCTGAAATGAAGTCCAAGTTATTGGTGATATACTCGGTTAAGTCAGTTTCAAATATCCAGTCTAGCAGTTCATATTTGTCAAGAAAATGATTGTAAAAGGTCTGTCTACGAATGCCAGCTGATTCCATGATATCTACAATGGAGATTTTATCAAATTCTCTAGTAGCTAATAGGTCTCTAAATGCCTTGGCAATCCGTTTTTTTGTAATGAGTGATGATGCCATAGGAAGCCTTTCTTTTACTTACTTCATTTTACCAAAAAAATGTTTGAAACGGGTTTAAAAGGGGACAAATAATAGAATCTGTCCCTTATCATCCAGCAATAAAAAGTATATAATGAAATCGAAAACAAAGGTAGATGCCGAAAGGAGTTTCTCATGAAAAAAATTATAAATGAACAGACACAAGTTGTTGATGAAATGTTGCAGGGGTTGTCATTCATGCATGATGACTTGGTTCAACGCTTAGATGGTTTTGATGTTATCGTTAGAAAGGCAGAAAAGACAGGAAAAGTTGGACTCATTTCAGGTGGAGGTTCAGGACATGAACCCAGTCATGCTGGATTTGTAGGAGATGGAATGTTGTCTGCTGCCATTTGTGGAGCAGTCTTCACTTCACCTACTCCGGACCAAATTTTAGAAGCCATTAAGGCGGCTGATGAAGGTGCTGGAGTTTTCATGGTCATCAAGAACTATTCTGGTGACATTATGAACTTTGAAATTGCACAAGAACTTGCTGAAATGGAAGGTATTGATGTAGCAAGTGTTGTAGTCGATGATGATATTGCGGTTGAAAATAGTCTCTATACCCAAGGCCGTAGAGGTGTTGCAGGTACTATTTTAGTTCATAAAATTTTGGGTAATGCGGCTCGTTCTGGTAAATCATTATCTGAAATGAAGGACTTGGCCGACAAACTTGTCTTAGAAATTAAAACAATTGGATTAGCTCTATCTGGCGCTACTGTTCCAGAAGTTGGGAAACCAGGATTTGTTCTAGAAGATGATGAATTTGAATATGGAGTTGGTATTCACGGTGAGCCAGGATATAAAAAAGAGAAAATGCAACCTTCAGCACAATTGGCCTCAGAATTGGTTGAAAAACTATCTGAAGGTTTCCAACTTAAGGCTGGTGAACGCTATGGCCTTCTCATCAATGGTTTAGGAAGCACTCCTCTTATGGAGCAATACGTATTTGCAAATGATGTGGCTAAATTGCTCCATGAAAAAGGTGTTGAGTTGGCATTTAAGAAAATTGGAAACTATATGACATCAATCGATATGGCTGGCTTATCATTAACATTGATTCGATTGGCAGATGATGAATGGTTGGATGCTCTAAATGCACCTGTTACTACACCAGCTTGGTAAAATTCAAGGAGGAAATGTCGCATGAATGCTGAACAAGCTCTTGAATGGATGAAGCTTTTTAATGAAAAGATTCAAGAACAGAAAGATTACCTTAGTGAGTTAGACACTCCGATAGGAGATGGAGACCACGGTGGAAATATGGCGCGTGGCATGGCTGCAGTTATGGAAAACTTAGAAGGAAAGCAATTTGAAACTAACAGTGATGTGTTTAAACTTGTCTCAATGCAACTGCTGAGTAAGGTAGGCGGTGCTTCTGGTCCCTTGTATGGCTCTGCTTTTATGGGCATGGCCAAGGCTGACTCTAATTCGAAAATAGAGGAAATCTTACAAAGCGGTTTGGATATGATTGTCAAACGTGGGAAAGCAGAAGTTGGAGAAAAGACAATGGTTGATGTTTGGACTCCTGTTATTGCTGCTTTGTCTGCTGGTCAATTGACTCAAGAGGTTATTGATAAGGTAGTGAATGCTACCAAAGATTTACTTGCAACTAAAGGAAGGGCGTCTTATGTAGGAGAACGTTCTCTTGGACATATTGATCCTGGATCATTCTCATCAGGATTACTCTTTACTGCTCTTTTAGAAACTGGGGTGGTTTGATGGAAAGTATTGGTCTTGTTATCGTTTCACATTCCAAAAACATTGCAGAAGGTCTTGTTGAACTGATTAGTGAAGTAGCTAAAGATGTTCCAATTACTTATGTAGGAGGAACTGAAGATGGAGGAATTGGAACAAGTTTTGATCAAGTAGATAGGGTTGTTTCCGAAAATCCAGCAGATACTTTATTAGCCTTTTTTGACCTAGGTTCTGCTAAAATGAACTTAGAAATGGTGGCTGATTTCAGTGATAAAAGTATCATCATCAATAGGGTTCCAATTGTAGAAGGTGCCTATACTGCAGCTGCTCTTCTTCAGGCTGGTGCAGAACTGTCAGTTATTCAAACACAGTTGTCTGAGCTTGAAATCAATAAATAAGGAATTTTACTATAACACTTTTTATAGGTGGGCTATTGATTATCTCAACTATCAAATTTTAAGTAAATAAAAAGGGATTGCTTTGGGCAGTTCCTTTTTATTTTAACAAGAGTAAACCTATAGTGTTTCTAAATTGTGAATCATTCAAAACTGATTGTGATGAGACTATTCTAGCTTTAGAATCCTTCAAAAATTAAAGTTTAAGGCAATCAATTACTTAGAAGAGTACGAAAACATTTAGTTTATAGGAATTCTAAGTCTAGAATTGCATAGATATTTATGAAGTTAGGGTGTTCGATAGTTAGGATTGTTCTATTCTGAACGATTTGAGCTGTTAGTTGTATAGAAAGTGTTCGAATTTTTTCAAGTGATTAAATTAGTTAATTGTATGAGGTGCTTTATGATATAATGTTCTTAATGAATTTTCAGAAAGGAAAACCTCAAATTGTCCTACAAATTTCTACTCTTCGACCTCGACCACACTCTTCTTGATTTTGATGCTGCTGAGGATGTGGCTTTGACCCAACTTCTAAAAGAAGAAGGAGTTGCGGATATTCAGGCTTATAAAGATTATTACGTTCCTATGAACAAGGCTCTCTGGAAAGACTTGGAGCTGAAGAAAATCAGTAAACAAGAGCTGGTTAACAAGCGCTTTTCTCGTTTATTTTCTCATTTTGGACAGGAAAAAGACGGTAGTTTTCTAGCCCAGCGTTACCAATTTTACTTAGCCCAACAGGGACAAACGATTTCAGGCGCTCATGAACTTTTGGACAGTCTCATCGATCGTGATTATGACTTGTATGCTGCGACAAATGGCATTACTGCTATCCAGACAGGGCGTTTGACTCAGTCTGGTCTGTCACCTTATTTCAATCAAGTCTTTATCTCTGAGCAGTTGCAAACACAAAAGCCTGATGCTCTCTTTTATGAAAAAATTGGTCAACAGATTGCAGGTTTTAGCAAAGAAAAGACGCTGATGATTGGAGATTCCCTAACCGCCGACATTCAAGGCGGCAATAATGCTGGGATAGACACTATCTGGTACAATCCTCATCACCTCGAAAATCACACACAAGCCCAGCCTACTTACGAAGTCTATTCCTTCCAAGATTTGCTGGATTGTTTAGATAAACTGTAAAAAGTGGTTTCCATAGCCACTTTTTGCTATAATAGAGGCAGTAAAAATGAAGGAGTCGGCTATGCAACACTCGTCTTGGCATGCTTTGATTAAGGCGCAATTACCTGAGGGTTATTTTGGGAAAATCAATCAGTTTATGAATCAGGTCTATGGTCAGGGGACTGTTTATCCACCCAAGGAAAAGGTTTTTCAGGCTCTCTTGACCACACCCCTAGAAGACGTTAAGGTGGTGATTCTAGGGCAAGACCCCTATCACGGGCCAGGTCAAGCGCAGGGTTTGAGTTTTTCTGTACCTGACTCTATCCCAGCTCCGCCATCCTTGCAAAATATCTTGAAAGAATTGTCAGATGATATCGGGGTTAAGAAATCTCATGATTTGACAGCTTGGGCTGAGCAAGGAGTCTTGCTTCTTAATGCTTGTTTGACAGTTCCTGCTGGACAGGCCAATGGTCATGCTGGTCAGATATGGGAGCCTTTTACGGATGCTGTGATTCAGGTGGTCAATCATCTAGATAGACCAGTCGTTTTTGTACTCTGGGGAGCTTATGCACGTAAAAAGAAGGTCTTAGTTACCAATCCTCATCACTTGATTATCGAATCAGCCCATCCCAGTCCTTTGTCGGTTTATAGAGGATTTTGGGGTTCCAAGCCTTTTTCCAAGGCCAATGCATTCTTAAAAGAGACAGGACAAGAGCCAATCGATTGGCTTAGATAAGGAGAGAATATGCCTCAGTTAGCGACAATTTGCTACATTGATAACGGGAAGGAACTGCTCATGCTCCACCGTAATAAGAAACCCAATGATGTCCATGAAGGGAAATGGATTGGTGTGGGTGGTAAGCTAGAGCGAGGAGAGACCCCTCAGGAGTGCGCGGCGCGTGAAATCCTCGAAGAAACAGGGCTCAAAGCCAAGCCAGTTCTAAAAGGTGTCATCACTTTTCCTGAATTTACGCCAGATTTAGACTGGTACACCTATGTTTTTAAGGTGACAGAGTTTGAGGGCGATTTGATTGACTGCAACGAGGGAACGCTGGAATGGGTTCCCTATGATGAGGTTTTGAGCAAGCCGACTTGGGAAGGTGACCATACCTTTGTTGAGTGGCTTTTAGAGGACAAACCCTTCTTTTCAGCCAAGTTTGTTTATGATGGGGATAAATTGTTGGATACCCAAGTTGATTTCTATGAATAAAGGAGAAAGCATATGCTACTAATCAAAAATGGTCGTGTAATGGATCCCAAGTCTAGTTTGGATCAAGTGTGTGATGTTTTAGTTCAAGATGGGAAAATTGTCAAAATTGCGTCTGAGATCACGGAAGAAGGAGCAGAAACGATTGATGCTAGTGGTCTAGTAGTTGCTCCTGGCTTGGTTGACATTCACGTTCATTTCCGTGAACCTGGTCAAACTCATAAAGAAGACATTCATACTGGTGCCCTAGCAGCCGCTGCAGGTGGTTTTACAACGGTTGTTATGATGGCTAATACCAGTCCAACTATCTCGGATGTAGAGACTTTAAAAGAAGTTCTGGATTCAGCTGCCAAAGAAAAGATTCATGTTAAGACGGTTGCGACCATTACTAAAAACTTTAATGGCCAAGATTTGACAGACTTTCAGGCACTTTTAGCAGCTGGTGCGGTTGGTTTCTCAGACGACGGTATTCCGCTTGAAAGCAGTAAAGTTGTCAAGGAAGCTATGGAAGAAGCTAAAAAGCTTAATACCTTTATTAGTCTTCATGAGGAAGATCCAGGTTTGAATGGGATTCTTGGCTTTAATGAAAATATCGCTAAAGAACATTTCCATATCTGCGGTGCGACTGGGGTGGCTGAGTATGCTATGATGGCGCGTGATGTCATGATTGCCTATGCAACTAAGGCTCATGTTCACATCCAGCATTTGTCGAAGGAAGAGAGTGTTAAAGTAGTGGAGTTTGCTCAGGGGTTAGGTGCAGAAGTCACAGCAGAAGTAGCGCCACAGCATTTTTCTAAGACCGAAGCACTCCTTTTGACACAAGGAAGTAATGCCAAGATGAATCCTCCACTTCGTTTGGAATCAGATCGTCGTGCCGTGATTGAAGGTCTCAAGTCAGGTGTCATCACAGTTATCGCAACTGACCATGCGCCTCATCATGCAGATGAGAAAAACATTGAGGATATTACCAAAGCGCCATCTGGTATGACTGGTTTGGAAACATCTCTTTCCCTCGGTTTAACTTATTTGGTAGAAGCTGGGGAATTGACCTTGATGGAATTGCTTGAAAAAATGACCTACAACCCAGCTAAACTTTATAACTTTGAAGCAGGTTACTTGGCTGAGAATGGTCCAGCGGATATTACTATTTTTGATGCTAAGGCTGACCGCCTTGTGGACTCCCATTTTGCTTCCAAAGCAGCTAATTCACCATTCATCGGTGAAACCTTAAAAGGGCAGGTTAAATATACCATCTGTAAGGGACAAATTGTCTATCAAGCTTGATAGGAGTTGGAATATGAATTATTTTCGAAAACGTAGGGAGAGAAAAGCAAAATCTAATAGCGGAATTTACTGTCCCGCATCTAATCGTTCTAAAATTCAATATGAAACTAAAGAAAAAGCTGACCATGCGGTTCAATATGATAATGGAGGTTTAGTTAGAAGCTATTATTGTCGTACATGTGCGTGTTGGCATACTACTTCAAAATCTAATAACCCTCCGCTAAGTTTGAAAAACTATGGTCTGAAACTCTTTGGTTTAGATAAATCAGAATAGAAAGAGAAGTATGTATAAGACAAAGTGTTTACGAGAGAAGTTAGTATTATTTTTAAAGATATTTTTCCCAATCCTGATCTACCAATTTGCCAATTATTCTGCCTCTTTTGTTGACACTGCAATGACAGGTCAATACAATACTATGGACTTGGCTGGTGTATCTATGGCAACCAGTATCTGGAATCCTTTCTTTACCTTCCTAACAGGGATTGTGTCGGCCCTGGTGCCCATCATTGGTCACCATCTTGGTCGTGGCAAAAAGGAAGAAGTTGCATCTGATTTTTACCAATTCATCTATCTGGCCTTGGGTCTATCTGTGGTCTTGCTGGGGATGGTAGTTTTCCTGGCACCACCCGTTTTAAATCATATCGGACTAGAAGTACCAGTGGCAGCAGTAGCGGTTCGCTATCTCTGGTTTTTATCTATTGGAATTATCCCCTTGTTACTCTTTAGTGTCATTCGTTCCTTGCTGGATTCGCTGGGTTTGACCAAACTGTCCATGTATCTTATGCTTTTGTTACTTCCTCTCAATAGTGGATTTAACTACCTCTTGATTTACGGAGCCTTTGGTGTTCCAGAACTGGGAGGTGCTGGGGCTGGTTTAGGAACTTCTTTGGCTTACTGGGTCTTGCTGGGGATTTCTGTTCTGGTTTTATTTAAACAGGAGAAGCTCAAAGCCTTACACCTTGAGAAACGAATTCCACTTAATATGGATAAAATCAAGGAAGGAGTTCGCTTAGGTCTTCCTATTGGGGGAACTGTCTTTGCGGAAGTGGCTATCTTTTCCGTGGTTGGTTTGATTATGGCTAAGTTTTCGTCCTTGATTATCGCTAGTCACCAGTCAGCTATGAACTTTTCAAGCCTCATGTACGCCTTTCCTATGAGTATCTCATCGGCTATGGCTATTGTCGTTTCTTATGAAGTGGGAGCCAAGCGATTTGATGATGCGAAAACCTATATTTGTCTAGGAAGATGGACAGCCCTCATTTTTGCAGGATTCACTTTATCTTTCCTTTACATTTTTAGGGGAAATGTGGCTAGTCTTTATGGTAACGACCCAAAATTTATCGATTTGACAGCGCGTTTTTTAACTTATAGTCTTTTCTTTCAGTTAGCAGATACCTTTGCGGCACCGCTTCAGGGAATTTTACGGGGTTATAAGGATACAGTTATTCCTTTTTACCTTGGTTTGGTTGGCTATTGGGGCGTAGCAATCCCAGTGGCTATGCTATTTGATTCCCTAACAGATTTTGGAGCTTATTCTTACTGGATTGGCTTGATTATTAGTTTGGTTGTGAGTGGAGCGCTCTACCGTTGGCGTTTAACTGTGATTATGAAGAGATTTGAATCCAGAAAAGCTTGATTTTTAGAATTCCTACAAGCAAAAATATCAATCCTTATCTGCATTATTTTTGCTATAGTTAAATTAGTAGTAGGAAAATGAGAACTTCAAAAATATAGAAACAATTGATATTCCACACCACTTTACTGGGATCAGATATAAAGAAAAAGAAGTTGCTTATTTTTAGCAGCTTCTTTTTTTGATAAATATTTTACATAAGTTATATTACGTAAAATTATAAACTATCCAAGGCATTTTTTTGTTCATCATTGACGATATGGGTATAGAGGTCAGTGACTTGTGTACTGGCATGTCCTAGCTGGTGACTGACCAAAACTTGCGATTTAGTAGCATCATAGAGCCTAGTTGCTAGGGTATGGCGCAGTTTATGGGGTGTTACACGGACTTTGAAGTCCTCTGAGTATTTAGCAACCATTTTCTCAACGCTGGAAGCGTCAATACGATTGGGAACACCTCTATAGAGTGTCAAAAAGAGGGCTGTGTCTGTTTTTTCCGTCTTATAGCGTTGATTTCGAATGGCCAGATAATTCTCTAAATAAGGCTTAGCAAAGGCAGCAACATTGACCGAATCGCGTTTGCCACCTTTTCGAGTGACATCAATAACCATCATTTTTAGATTGAGATCTCTTAAATCCAGATTAACAGCTTCAGATAAGCGAACACCCGATGCCAAGAGAAGGGCAATAATGGCTAAATCTCGTTCTTTATTTTTGTTGAATGATGAGAGAGCTCGATTTGAAAGCTGTTGTGGGTACTCTTGGTCAATATAAGTTAGAAAACCTTCTGTTTCATCACCTAAAAAGAGTTTTTGCTTGATGTTTTCAGCTCTGGCAGCAAGCGTTTCTTTCTTTTTTTTGGTTGAAACTTTCTTCATTACATTACGATAAAAATAAGGCTCTCCCTGATCGTTTTCAACTTCCTCAGTCAAATACTTATAAAGACTAGAAAGTGCTGACAAAGTCCGATTAATGGTTGTCTGAGAAACTCCTTGCTTGGTTGTATTAGCATTCAGCAAAGGACGTTCACGTAGATAAAGGATAAAAGATTCCATGTCTTTCTTAGACATATTTTCCAAAACTGATAAAGGAATATCGGACATTTTATCAGCGTTTGAAATACCAGACTCCAAAACCCAGCCGAAAAATCGATCGTATTCCTTGAGGTATTCGTACAAGGTTGTAAAACTATAGGGGACAGCAAGCTTAGATTGGTAGTATTCCAGAACATACCAAGGCATGATTTGTTTTAGTTTGTCGATTCGTTCCAATAAAATCTCACGTTTCATGTATTTTCTCCATAAGTAAGTCTACTAGTAGTATAGCATAGACCTATATATTTTTCAAGAAAATTATAGTTTTTCGGAAAGATGATATAGAGCTTTTTAAAGAAGACTTAGACCTGAGTAAAACAGATCTAAGTCTTTGGAGTTTCTATTGAGAATCATTAGCTAGTGCTTTTTCTAGTTTCCAAATACTAAACCAGAATGAAATAGTCAACAGAATAAAGAAAATCATAAAGAACTCACCCATTAAACTTCTGTTAATACTACACAACTGAAGAGCTATATAAGGAGCTATGAGATACAAAATACATTGTATAATTGCTATTGTTTTCTTTTTCATGATTTTAATCTTACTGTACAGATTTGATACAGTAAACTCCTTTCTAGCTTTATGCTTTATCATTTCTAACTTAATTATAGTCTTATTTTACCAAAGTTCAATTATTTGTATGTAAAATTCCTTATCTGTAAAAAGTCATAACCACCCGT
>NZ_VMNC01000009.1:0-14811 GCF_013277505.1 Streptococcus sp. k-378
CATATTACTATTATATAATACTTTTTTATTTTAGTTTAGTATAAAAATCTTAAGTAGCAAAGATTCTAAAATAACGGAATCCTTGCATTATTGTCCCAACTCTTCCTCGACCACTTCCAAGGCCCGTTCAATGACTACATGCATGTCGTAGTATTTATAATCAGCCAAACGTCCACAGAAAATGACCTTATCATTCTGTGCTGCTTCTTCTTGATAGTTAGCAAATAGGGCATTGTTTCTCTCGTCATTGATTGGATAATAAGGCTCATCTCCACCTTTCCAATCTGCTGGGTATTCACGAGTAATGACCGTTTTAGCTTGTGCTCCGTACTCAAAATGTTTATGCTCAATAATGCGAGTATAAGGAATTTCTCGTTCTGTATAGTTGACAACAGCATTTCCTTGATAGTTTTCTTCATCAAAAACTTCATGCTCAAAACGAAGACTACGGTATTCTAACTCACCATGTTTATAATCAAAGTATTGGTCAATCATCCCTGTAAAGACAACTTTTTCAGCAGAAGCTTCTAATTCTTGACGATTGGCAAAAAAGTCAAGACCAAGTTCTACTTCCACATCCTTGAGCATATTTTCAATGATAACGTTGTAACCACCAATTGGAATACCCTGGTAACGGTCATTGAAGTAGTTATTATCAAAAGTCAAACGAACTGGTAGACGTTTAATAATAAACGGTGGAAGGTCAGTAGCAGAACGTCCCCATTGCTTTTCAGTATATCCTTTAATCAATTTTTCATAAATATCTGGACCGATCAACTTGATAGCCTGCTCTTCCAAGTTTTTCGGTTCAACGTCCTTCATATGAGCCGTTTGCTCAGCAATCTTATCTTTGACCTCTTGAGGAGTTTTTGTCCCCCATATAGCATAGAAAGTATTCATATTGAAAGGTAGATTATAAAGGCTACCCTTGTAATTAGCTAGAGGCGAGTTGATATAATTGTTAAACTCAGCAAATTGATTCACATAATCCCAAACTTTTTTACTAGAAGTATGAAAGATATGGGCACCATATTTATGAACATTAACCCCTTCTACATTCTCACAGTAGATATTTCCACCAATGTGGTCACGTTTATCAATAACTTTTACTTTTTTTCCACGCTTGGTTGCTTCATAAGCAAAAATTGCTCCCGACAAACCAGCACCAACGATTAGATAGTCGTACATAGTCTCTCCCTTATCATTTACCTCTCATCTCCTTAACTATAGCAAAAGAGAGAATCTTATACTCTTCGAAAATCTCTTCAAACCACGTCAGCGTCCATCTGCAACCTCAAAACAGTACTTTGAGCTAACTTCTCAGTTACTCTTTAATTTTTATTGAGTATTCGTTTCAATCTATTTTAGCACAAAACAAATCATTTCTCAGTTTTCAATAGCCGAGTGATTTAAAAAGACAAGCACCAAAACTGATGTTTGTCTTTATGATTTTCCTTGAAAGGGCTATTTCTAACTATTTAACATGTTTTTCTGCTTCTTTTTGGGCTTTTTCGATTGCTTTTTTGCTTTCTTGATCCCATTTGGTCTTAGCTTCTTCAAACTGTTTAGTCGTCACAGTGTCTTTTGCAGTTTCATGTACTTGTAGTTATTGCCATCACCCTTAATACCAGCCAATGAATAGCCTCTTGTAAATGGCGTTACTTTGGTTACAGATGCTGTTCCACCACTTTACATAGCTGACATAATCAGAGAATTATCAATCATCCAAGCCTGTGCTTCAGCATATTTTTCGTAACGTTTGGCTACATCTTTATTTTCACTATCTGCATCTTTAAGTATATTAGTATAGGTATCCAGACCTAGGCTAGTGATTTTTTCCTTATCTTCCTTGGCATCTAGTCCAAAAATCTTAAGGTAGAATCCATCCTCTGCATTGAAAGGATTGAGATAAGTTGATGGATCTTGATAGTCACCTACCCAGCCATCAAAGTTCAAATCATAGTCTCTATCAGCTGCTGTCGGTGCTAAGAAGGCTACATTATTAAAATCATCTGTTAAAAGTTGCTGAACATCAATGACGATGTTATCAGCCCCCAAAACCGACTCAAGGGTCTACTTAACTGAGTTCATGCCTGTCACAGCATTTTTACTTGTCTGATCAACTGCAACATCCAAGTGAATTGGGAAAGTCACACCTTGATTTGCCAATTTTTTTTAGCTTCCGCAAATTTTGCTTGGGCTTTTTCTTTGTTGAAATAGGCATCCTGAGCATCTGCCAGGTTCATACCTGCCCATTCTGTTCCGTAGTTGACCAATTTAGAAGCGACTACTTCTCCAAAGGTCTTGTCTCCAACTTGGACAAATGTAGGAGGTACTAGGGTGTTACGAAGAGTCTTGCTAGCTGCTTCTTCCCCATTTGACTGAGCAGAATAGGCTGTGCGGTCCAAGGCAAAGTTCACCGCTTGGCGGAAGTTCTTGTTCAAAACAGCTGTCTCAGTTGACTTCTTCTGCTCATCTGTCGTTTTAGCAGTGTGATTGTAGGCCTTACGGTTAACGTTGAAATTGAAATACCAAGAAGTCTTGTCCTGCAAGCTATAGACGATATTATCCTTATATTTCTCCTTGGTCTTAGCCAAGTTAGAACTATTTGGATAAACCCCAGCGATAGAATAAGCTCCACTTTCAAAGTTACGGATGGTCAATTCTTGGTCTGAACCATCAAAATAGGCCAATTTCACATGTTCAATTGATACTTTGTCATGATCATAGTAATGCGGATTTTTCGCATACTCGATTGATGATTTTGATGTGAAATCTTTTAACAAATAAGGTCCGCTGTAGAGAATACTATCTGGAGATAGGGTACCAAAATCTTTCCCTTTTGAGTTTAAAAACTCTTCGTTTACTGGGAAAAGAATACTGTTGGTTGTTTTTGAGTTCCAGTAAGGTTCTGACCGTGACAAAGTATACTCAACAGTCTGGTCGTCAATGGCCTTCACCCCAACCTTAGAAAAGTCAGAATTCGCTCCTGTAATATAATCATTCAAGCCCTTAATCGAGTTTTGAATCAAGTCAATGGCCTGTGATTTATTATCCACTGCGTACTTGATACCTGTCACAAAATCTTGTGCCTTAACTGGGGCGTACTCTTCACCGTCAGCCGTGAACCATTTGGCACTTTTCTCAATTTGTAAGTATAAGTCAGACCGCCGCTTGAAACAGACCAGTCCTCTGCTAAAGACGGAACTAGATTTCCGTAATTGTCATTTTCAAGCAAACCATCAACTAGGTTGGTAATGATGGCTGTATTATCAGCGTAGTAGTCTAACAAGTAGTTAAATGCAGTTGGATTTCCACTAAAGGTTGATGAGTAAGTTTTTGTATCTGAACCTGATTGTCCGCAAGCAGCTAAAAGCAAGGCAAATGCAAAAGTCAGGCCTGCACTAAGGACACTCTTTTTTGTATTCATCTCCCTTCTACTTTATGTTAGTTTTTGTAACATAGGTTTGTTTTACCAAAATAGTGGAAATTTGTAAAGTTAATTGAATTTCGAGAATGAAAGTTTATAAACCTTGGTTATAAAAAACAAAGGATTTCTGCCTTTTCATACAACCTTCCCTTGTTTTTATGCGATTTCAATTTTAAATTTTTCTGTAAAAAATATTTATAGTAATTCCACACAGAAAGCATCCCATGGAGCTAAGATTTGTTTTTCAAAGACTTCTTGAGCTAGGGTGTTTTCAATCAAGACCGATTTGACGTTTCCTTCTACTGCCAAGTCTTGCTCTTCATTGGACAAGTTAGCCACAACTAGGAAACGACGGTCGCCATCTTTACGGATATAGGCAAAGACCTTGTCAGCCGTGTCAAGCAATTCAAAGTCAGCTCGAATTAGCCAGCTATTCTCCTTGCGAATTTGGACCAGTTTCTGATAGGTATAGAAAATAGAATCTGAACTTGCCAGCGCTTCTTGGACATTGATCATCTCGTAATTTGGATTAACCGCCAACCAAGGCTGACCTGCCGAGAAACCGGCGTTTTTGCTCTCGTCCCATTGCATAGGGGTACGGGCATTGTCACGTCCAATGGCACGGATACTGTCCATAATTTCTTCCAGCGGAACACCTTTTTCAAGAGCCTCACGCGCATAGTTGAGGGATTCAATATCTTCTACTTGATCCAGTGTTTCAAACGGATAGTTGGTCATCCCAATCTCCTCACCTTGGTAGATATAAGGAGTTCCTCTCATGAGATGAAGTAAGATTGCAAAGGCTTTGGCAGATTTTTCGCGGTATTCTTGGTCATTTCCCCAGATTGAGACAATACGAGGGAGGTCATGGTTGTTCCAGAAGAGGGAATTCCAGCCGTCCTCAACTCCTAACTCTGTCTGCCATTTGTTGAAGATTTCTTTTAACTTAGCGATATTCAGCTCTTTTTGATAGTGCCATTTAGGCTGACCTTCCTGATACTGAAGACCGATATGTTCAAACTGGAAGACCATAGACAATTCTTGCCCCTTTGGATCAGAGTAGAGCTTGGCAATCTCTGGCGTTGCTCCCCAAGTCTCCCCTACTGTCAAGAGATCCTTATCTCCAAAGGTCGCCTGATTCATTTCCTTGAGATAGGGATGAAGCATAGGACCATTATTGACTACCTTCTCGTCAGGAATTTTGCCAATCATGTCAATAACATCCATACGGAAACCACCAATACCTTTATCAATCCAGAAGTCCATCATATCATAAATTTTCTGGCGAAGTTTTTCATTTTCCCAGTTGAGATCCGGCTGTTTCTTACTGAAAAAGTGGAGATAGTATTGACCTGACTTTTCATCGTATTCCCAAGCAGACCCACTAAAGATAGAATCTAGGTCATTGGGTTCATCGCGCCAGATATAGTAGTCTCGCTCAGGGCTATTAGGATTTTCACAGGCCTCTACAAACCAAGCATGTTCATCCGAGGTATGATTGACCACCAAGTCCATGATGATACGAATATCACGCTTCTTAGCTTCCGCAATCAGTTGATCCATATCCTCCATGGTTCCAAAAATCGTTGCAATCGCTTGATAATCAGCAATATCGTAGCCATTATCATCCATAGGGCTGTCATAAACGGGAGAAAGCCAAATCGCTGTAATCCCTAGCTTGGCTAGATAGTCTAACTTACTGGTAATTCCTGGCAAATCGCCAATTCCATCTCCGTTGCTGTCCATGAAACTCTTTGGATAAACTTGATAAACTACGGCATTGTGCCACCATTTTTCTTGCATCTTCTTACCTCATTATTTTAATAATCTACAATCTATGATAGCGCTTTTTGAATTTTTGTGCAAGCCTTCGCCTAATCTTTTTGATTCCTTTTTTAACTCCATAGTTTCCTAACTTCCAATTTTTTATTATAATAGAGGTCAGAGGTAAAAAAATGAAAAAACAAGCTTTTAATTCTGAACAATATTTGAATCTACAGCGCGACCACATTTTGGAGCGCATTAATCAATTTGACGGTAAACTCTACTTGGAGTTTGGTGGCAAAATGTTAGAAGATTTCCACGCTGCTCGTGTCCTTCCTGGTTATGAGCCTGACAATAAAATCAAGCTCTTGCAAGAATTGAAAGAGCAGGTTGAGGTCGTGATTGCTATTAATGCAAGTAATATCGAGCATTCCAAAGCACGTGGCGACTTAGGCATTTCTTATGACCAAGAAGTCCTTCGCTTGATTGACAAATTCAATGAACTGGGAATTTTTGTCGGCTCAGTGGTCATCACACAGTACGCTGGCCAACCAGCTGCAGATGTCTTCCGCAACCAACTCGAGAAAAACGGAATTGATTCTTATCTTCATTATCCAATCAAAGGATATCCAACAGATATGGATCACATCATTTCTCCAGAAGGTATGGGGAAAAATGACTACATCAAAACCAGTCGCAACTTGATCGTCGTAACCGCTCCTGGACCTGGTTCTGGAAAATTGGCAACTTGTATGTCCAATATGTACCACGACCAAATCAATGGCATCAAGTCTGGCTACGCTAAATTTGAAACCTTCCCAGTTTGGAATCTTCCCCTTCATCACCCAGTCAATTTGGCCTACGAGGCTGCCACAGCTGACCTTGATGATGTCAACATGATCGACCCCTTCCATCTCCAAACTTACGTAGAGACCACTGTCAACTACAACCGTGATATCGAGATTTTCCCAGTGCTGAAACGCATGTTGGAACGTATCCTAGGGGAGTCCCCATACTCTTCTCCGACAGATATGGGTGTCAACATGGTTGGTTTCGCTATTACAGATAATGAGGCTGCTGTCGAAGCCTCTAAACAAGAAATCATCCGTCGCTACTATCAGACTGTTCTTGATTTCAAAGCCGAAAAAGTTGGCGAAGCTGCTGTCAAGAAAATCGAGTTACTCATGAACGACCTCGGTATCACACCTTCAGACCGTAAGGTTGCTGTCGTTGCGCGCCAAAAAGCAGAAGAAACTGGCGGACCAGCCCTAGCCCTTGAATTGCCAAGTGGGGAAATTGTCACTGGTAAGAACTCAGAACTCTTTGGCCCTACAGCCGCTGCTCTTATCAACGCCATCAAGAAATCAGCTGACATCGCTAAAGAAGTAAAACTCATCGAACCTGAAGTTGTCAAACCGATCCAAGGTCTTAAAATCGATCATCTCGGTAGCCGCAATCCACGCCTCCATTCAAATGAAATCCTGATTGCTCTTGCCATCACAGCTACAGAAAATTCTGATGCCGCTCGTGCTATGGAAGAGCTTGACAACCTCAAAGGAAGCGAAGCCCACTCAACTATCATCTTGACTGATGAAGACAAAAATGTCCTTCGTAAATTGGGTATCAATGTAACCTTTGACCCTTACTACCAATACGACCGTTTGTATCGTAAGTAAAGATTTGAACCTCTCCACTCTCGGAGAGGTTTTCTCTCTGTCTCAGGAGCCAGCTTTATGTTATAATGAAAGAAGAAAACTGAAAGGATTTACCATGTCAAAAGAAGTTATTGTTGAAAGTTTTGAACTTGACCACACCATTGTCAAGGCACCCTATGTTCGCTTGATTGGGGAAGAAACAGGACCAAAAGGAGACATCATCTCCAATTATGATATTCGCTTGGTGCAACCAAATGAAGACTCTATCCCTACTGCCGGCCTTCACACTATCGAGCACCTCTTAGCCAAACTCATCCGTACCCGCATTGACGGCATGATTGACTGTTCGCCATTTGGTTGCCGCACAGGCTTCCACATGATTATGTGGGGACGCCACACCAGTGCTGAAATCGCAGCTGTTATCAAGGATTCGCTCAAGGAAATCGCTGAAACTACTACTTGGGAAGATGTCCCAGGGACAACCATCGAATCTTGCGGAAACTACAAGGACCACAGCCTCTTCTCTGCTAAAGAATGGGCAAAACTCATCTTGGAACAAGGGATTTCAGATGATGCCTTTGAACGTCATGTGATTTAAACACAAAAGGAACCAGTTTTTTTCAGCTGGCTCCTTCTTTTTTATCCTCAAAATTATATCTTAGGCTTTCTCACGAATAACCAAAACGCCATCTTCCATATCTGCTTCCAGATGTTTAGCATCTAAATGATCCAAGTGGAAGTCTGTCACCTTATCACGAATTTCTTGTTCAACCACGCGACGGAGAGGACGAACCCCCATGACTTCGTCGTAGCCTTCTTCTGTGATATAATCTTTAGCCGCTTGACTGACTACCAAGTCAATGTCTTTCTTAGCCAAGGTTTGGTTAACTTCAACCAACATAAGGTCTACAATCTTAGAAAGGTCTTCCTTGGTCAAGTGCGAGAACTCGATAACTGCATTAAAGCGGTTGAGGAATTCTGGACGGAAGAATGGTTTCAAACGGTCCATCAATTCTGGTTTGTCCGCATCTTCTGTCAAGTTGGCTTCATAGCCAAATCCAGCATTTGAGGTCGCAATAATGACAGTGTTTTTAAAGTTAACGGTATTTCCTTGGCCATCAGTCAAACGACCATCATCCAAGACTTGGAGGAGAAGGGTAATGACTTGAGGGTCAGCCTTTTCAATTTCGTCGAGAAGGACGATTGAGTATGGATTGCGACGGACGCGTTCTGTCAAGGTATTGTTGTTGTCATCGTAACCAACATAACCTGCAGTTGTACCAATTAGCTTAGATACGGCTGTGCGGTCGCTGTATTCTGACATGTCCAAACGGATGATAGCGTCCTTGGTTCCGAACATATCAAGAGCCAATTGTTTAGCCAACTCAGTCTTACCAACACCAGTAGGACCTACAAAGAGGAAGCTACCGATTGGGCGATTGCCTTCATCAAAACCGGCACGGTTACGACGGATAGCACGGGCTACAGCTTCAACTGCCTTATCTTGACCGATTACCTTATCTTGCAGACGATGAGCCATATCTTTCAGACGTTCGATGTCTGATGCTCCCATTTGTGACACTGGAATACCGGTCATTCGTTCTACAGACTCAGCCACATCGTTGACACTTGCAGTCACTTTCATATCTTCTGTGTGGTTTTCGATTTTCTTTTCTAATTCTGCGATACGTGTTTTATAGTTTAGGGCTGCTTCAAAATCTTCTGCCTCAACAGCTTTTTCTTGCTTGTCTTTTTCCGCCTCGATTTCCCGTTCAACAGCATGGACATCTGTTACAGGATGTTGAGCTGCCAAGTGAGCAGCCGTTACATCGACAAGGTCAATAGCCTTATCTGGCAAGCTACGTTGAGGAATATACTGAACAGAATAATCCACTGCCGCTTTCAAAACTTCGTCTGGCAAGATGACATTGTGGTGTTGTTGATAGAGATCACGAATTCCTTGAAGAATTTTATATGTATCCTCTGCTGAAGGAGCATTGACCTTGACTTCGTTGAAACGACGAGCAAGGGCTGCATTTTTCAAGATAGTATTACGGTATTCATCTTGAGTAGTTGCGCCAATCACTGTCAATTCTCCACGAGAGAGGGCTGGCTTGAGAATGTCTGCAAGCCCTTTAGAACCACTGTCACCTCCAGTAGATCCAGCACCGAGGATTTGGTGAATTTCATCAAAGAAGAGGATAATATTCCCTGCTTCTTTGACCTCATTGACTAAGTTTTGAACGTTTTCTTCAAAACTACCGCGGTATTGAGTCCCAGCCTCAAGACCTGAGATATCAATGGAAATAATTTCCTTGTTCTTGATGGCAGCTGGGACATCTCCGTTCACAATCGCTTGTGCTAGGCCTTCGACAACAGCTGTCTTACCAACACCTGCGTCTCCGACTAAAACAGGATTGTTCTTGGTACGGCGTGAAAGGATTTCAGATGCTTCTTGAATTTCCTTGTTTCGTCCGATAACAGGATCCAACTTACCCTCACGCGCTTCTGCAGTCAAGTTTCGACCTAGTTTAGCAAGGACACCGTCTTGTTTCATACCTGACGTATGTTGTGGCATTTGTCCATCAGTCTCTGCATTTCCTGGCAGTTGACCAGTTGCACGATAATGAGCAAATTCCTCAGGTGTGACTTCACATCCATTAATCAAGTAACGGCGATTTTCAGAACTGTATCCTCGCATACCACCCATCAATTGGTTAAATAGATCATCCATGTTGTTAAAATTATTAAAGTTGTTGTTCATATTCTTTACCTCTTTTTGTTTACTTAGTTATGATTACTGATATTGACTATCTTTGACCTTTGTCTTAAAAAATTTAGACTAGCTAAATGGCTACTCTAGGTACTATTTCTGGTTTTTCTTTTTCAAGTAGGAGTAGACTATCTTTACTTCTGAAGATTTCTAGATTAAACATAGACACACCTCTTTCTATTTTACTTTAAATCATTGTTCACGTAAGGCTGTCATTTACCTTACCTTCATAATATACTACATTAGTCAGAAAAGGTCAAGAGATTTGACTTTAATTGACCAATATTTTTTAAAAAGCAAAAACACCCTGAAACGTCAGGGTGCCATTCTTACACCAAATACAAAATTGCTAGTGTCAAGAGACTTGCTAGAAGTCCCACTCCCCAAAAGAAGAAGTCAACCTTCCACTCGCTCCAAGGATTTCCTTTACCAGACAATCCTCCAAGCTCAAAATGGTGATGCACAGGCGTCATACGGAAAATACGTTTGCCACCAGTCATTTTGAAATAGCTGACTTGCATCATGACCGAAGTTGTTTCAAAGACATAAACAATTCCGATAATCAAGAGAGTCCATTCTTGGTGGAGAGCCATAGAGATAGCTGCCAGCATTCCACCGAGAGCCAAACTTCCCACATCTCCCATAAAGACTTTAGCAGGCTTATGGTTAAAGACAAAGAAACCAAGTAAACCACCAATCATGGCCAAAATCACCAGAAGAATATCCATCTGACCTTGCACATAGGCAATAACTCCATAGGCAGACAAACTAATCACAACGGAAATACTAGCTAAACCGTCAATACCATCTGTCAAGTTCACTGCGTTTGAAAAACCAACTAGCCAGAAAAGAGCGAAGATAATATAGAAAAGCCCTAGATGCACTTGGTAACCAAAGACAGAAAGCATATCTCCACCGCGCTCATAGAAAAGGTAGAAAATGACGCCACCTAGAAGCTGAAGAGCCAATTTCTGTTTAGGATTAAGCCCCTCATTGATTTTACGAAAAACCTTAAGAAAGTCATCTAAAAATCCGACAAGTCCATAAAGGACCAAGATGAACAAAATCATTCCTACATTATTGCTGAATTGGCTACTAAATAGGGCAAAAAAGAAGGCAACCAAAACAGAAGCAATTAAGAAAACCAAACCTCCCATTGTAGGAGTCCCAGCTTTTGCCTGATGCTGTTTGACATCCTCATGCATCTGCTGGCCTGTAATTTGCGCCTTTCTATAAAATTTGATAAAGGCCGGAATTCCTACTAAAGTTAGTAAAAATGTCACAATTCCAGCACTGATGGAAATAAACATATTAGTCTCCTAAAGTTAATGTAATTTTTTTAATGTCCTTGATAGCTGTGTTAGCACGAACATCTTGCTTCTGCACAGTAGAGCCCGAACCTTCAAATTCAAGTTCTATATTGAGCCACTTAGCAAAGGTCTCAGCAGTCTCTTTTGTCCAACCATACATATCTGGAACTTCCTCTGCTTTATCAGATAAGATCAGGACTTGCTGATTCGGGGCAAGATTCTTCCCTTCTTCAGCAGAACTGTTTTTAATCTTCGTTCCTGTTCCCACAACAATAGGTTGTACAAGATTGCGACGCAATTCTTCTGCTAAATCACCAGGTGAAATATCCTTGACACTAGGCATAGGATAAGGACTTTGTTGACTTACTTGCTCCAAAGCTTTAGCTGCTGTTTGAAGATTGAGAGAGTCTTTCATAGCTGAAGCCCGCTCCAAGATAGGATTGGCAAATTCTCCCAACTGAATACCTGAATAATGTTCAGGTTGTTGGACCGTCACATACAAGATAAAATCAGGATTTTCAGCTGGATTCATCGACACAGCCGAAAAAATGTAATTGGTCGTACCAACTAAGTAACCTCCATTTTTCTCATCGGCAATCTGAGCCGTACCAGACTTGAGGGCTACATTTTGCCCAGGAACAGTTACAGTTGGTTTCCCTGTCTTATGATTATACATAGTTCCATATACTGGATCGGTACCGACTAAAACCATATGCGTTCGCGTCAAGCTCGCTGCATCTTTAGAAACAGGATTTCCTACAATCTCTTTTTGAGATTTCCGAACAGATTGGTCATTTGGGTCATACAAGGCACTGATAAATTTAGGTTCTAGCATGACGCCATCATTGGCAATAGCGGTAAAGGCACGAATCATTTGCGTCTGGGTCACTGAAATCCCTTGCCCAAATGAGCTTTGCCCAATGCTGACAATATTATCCGCAGGAAGTTGCCCAGCATACTCATCCGTCAAACCGAAACGGGTCGGAACACCAAATTTAAAGCGATTAAGATAATCAAGCCAGGTAGCATCTCCCATCTTTTGCTCAAGAAGGGTCATCCCAACGTTACTTGAGTGAGCGAACCCTTGAGAAAAGGTCATCATTCCTCCGACAGTTAATCCTTCATTGACGTCCCAATCTCGGGTAGTAACATCTGCTACTTTTAACTCACTACTATTGAAAACTTCTCCTCCTGGGAAAGTATTATTATCAATAGCAGCAGCGAGCGTCATGACCTTCATGGGTGACCCTGGCTCATAGTTACTTTGATAGAGGATATCACGCCAAACAAAGTCCTTGGTAAGTCCTTCCTTAGTATCGGCATCAAAGGTTGGTCTCTGCGTCGTTGCAAGAATCTCCCCCGTTTTAGCACTAACCAAGGTAGCCGTCATATACTTGCCTTTTATTTTTTCTTGAAAGGCATTCATCTGTGTCTCCATGAAGGACTGAAGGGTGCTGGAAATAGTTGTATAAACATCCTTGCCATCTACCGTTTGCTGGGAAACTTGTTCTGTTCCGGGGACAATATTACCCAGACGATCCTTTTCATAGGTAATAATACCGTCTTTCCCTGCAAGAATACTGTTCAAGGAACTCTCCATCCCAGAAGTTCCCAGCAAACTCTTGCTTCCATCTTCATTTTCATGGAGCTGAGCTAGACCGATAAAACTAGAAGCAAATTGTCCGTTTGGGTAACTACGATTGGGACTGGTTGTAAAATCAATTCCCTTGACCTCTGCAGTTTCCAACTCTTTTTTGATAGTCATCATATTGGCATAGGTAATCCCATTTCCCTTTGCTCCAAAAGAAACTTGCTTGAGATTAGGTTGCGAGAGTTGCTCTCTTACATAAGATTCTTCCATGTCCAGATACTTATGAAAGACCTCTGCAACCTTGTTAAATTGTGTTTTTTCTACGTAAAGAATCTTACCCGTTGCTGACTTATAGTTCTCATCAATAACCGCATAAACATTATAAGATGTCGCATCCTCAGCAATAGGGACTCCATTTCGGTCATAAATAGTCCCACGTTTGGCAGGAACTGTACGGGTGGTTTGATGAACCTTCTTAGCTTCCCTCGCTAAATCTGTTCCAAAGCGAGTGCCCGTCCCAATGATGACCGCAAAATTGACTAAAAAAACGGCAAAAACAAAGACAGATAATAAACTCAGACTTTTTCCAACTCTGCGTCTGTTTTCAGCCGGCGATTTCCGATTTTTGGTCGCATAACGGATTACTTTTTTTGTCCACTTCATATCTTACTCCGCTATTCGAATATTTTCATTGTTTAATTGCAAATCGTGTGAATTGGCAATTTCTTTCAAACGTTCTGCACGTAATAGTTCATTGACCTCTTGCTTGGCATCGTCCAATTCGGTCTTCTTTTCCTCTATCTGCGCATTGATTTTTGTCAAATCATTCTGCACTTGCAAGAGCTTGGTCTGCATAAAAATAATACTAATGGCTACAATAAGAGTGGTTACAGCAATGGAAAAGTAAAAAGCTTTTTCCACACGCGAAAACCGTTTAAGTTGCATCTGTAGTATTTGACCTGTTTTTTCCATTCTTTCTGCCATCATTTTTCCTCTTACTTGTGAATTTTTCTAGCCACGCGCAACTTGGCTGAGTGCGAGCGGTTATTGGCTTCTAATTCTTCTGCACTTGGCAAAATTGGCTTACGGGCTACCAATTCCATCTTGGGCTTGAGATCATCTGGGATGAAAGGCAA
Source organism: Streptococcus sp. k-378 (assembly GCF_013277505.1). Classification (NCBI taxonomy): domain Bacteria; kingdom Bacillati; phylum Bacillota; class Bacilli; order Lactobacillales; family Streptococcaceae; genus Streptococcus; species Streptococcus sp. k-378. The sequence continues at coordinate 13,660 of NZ_VMNC01000009.1, forward strand.
GCCTTTTGGAACTTCAACTGTTGAAGCTTCCTTGAACAATTGCTTGGTCAAGCGGTCTTCTAGCGAATGGAAGGTAATCACTGAGATTCTACCATCCAGAGCCAACATATCCATAGCCTGCTGGATGGACTCATCTGCCGCCCCCAGCTCATCGTTAACTTCAATTCGAATAGCTTGGAAAATCTGCTTGGCAGGGTGACCCTTCTTCTTGAGTTCCTTGGCAGGCTTGGCCGACTTGATAATTTCTGCCAATTCAGTCGTAGTCTCGATAGGTTTCAGATCACGCGCTTGTTCAATCTTGCGGGCAATCTGTTTAGAGAATTTGTCCTCTCCATACTTGAAGAAAATACGAACCAAGTCATGATAGTCATAGTGATTCACCACTTCATAGGCTGTCAGACTAGCTTCCTGATTCATCCGCATGTCCAGTGGCGCATCCTTTTTATAAGAAAAACCACGCTCACGCTGGTCTAATTGAGGACTAGACACTCCCAAGTCATAACAAATTCCATCAATTTCTTGAACACCAGCTTCACGCAAACGTGCCTGTAAATGACGGAAGTTATCCTTGATAAAGGTCACCATTCCCTTCTCAATGTAAGGTACCAAGCGTTTTTGCGCATTGTCAATGGCATTCTGGTCCTGGTCAAAGGCATAGAGATGGCCTTTTTCACTTAATTTACTTAATAAATACTCGCTATGGCCTGCTCCACCCAAAGTCGCATCAACGTAGATACCGTCGGGCTTTACGTCAAGCATATCAATCGTTTCGTGGAGTAAGACCGTTACATGATGAAATTCTTTTGTCATATCTTATCTATTTTACCACAAATCCGACCAGCTTGCACTAGTCAGACAAATCAGACAAGGAGGCCAAATTTCAAGTTCAAGTTAGCCATGAAGAAGTCTTCTCTGGGTGATTTGTAGTTCAAGCATTTTTTAGGATAGTTATTAATCCAATTTTCGATGAATGCGACTTCTTTGGGAGTCGTTTTCTTAGTCCCCTTAGGTAACCATCTCCGAATGAGCCTGTTGTGATTCTCATTAGTTCCCCTTTTCCCAAGAGGCATAGGGGTGCGCATAATAGATATGTTCCTCAGAAAATACATCAGACAAGCGGTTAAATTCTGTAACATTATCTGCCGTGATGGA
>NZ_VMNC01000090.1:0-19505 GCF_013277505.1 Streptococcus sp. k-378
AAAACATGGTTTTGAGGTTGTGGATAGAACTGACGAAGTCAGTAACCATACCTACGGCAAGGTGAAGCTGATGTAGTTTGAAGAGATTTTCGAAGAGTATTAATTGGTTAGAAGGATTCGTCTGTAAGATAAAGTTAGACGGAAAATGAGATAAAATCAAAAAGGATAGCCTCTCTGTGATGAGATGTTATCCTTTTTGATTTTAAAACTATTGCAAGTTAACCTTGTTTCTCAAAATATAGTAGGTTCCGAGATAAAAGATAGCTATGAATATGAGTTCTTCAACAATGCCTATGCTTGCTCCCATATAGAAATTATCATTAAATCCTGCAAGTGAATTGACATAGAAGTTAGTACTGGTATTGAAGAAGACTTCAATAAAGCCAATGACGATTTGGATCCCAATGTAGGCTGCAACAGCGAGTGCTGTACGGTATTCATTGAAAAGCTGTCCAATGGAAATAGCCAAGTAGATGCAGAGGATTCCAGAAACGGTATTTAGTAGGAAGGATAACCCCACAAGAGAGAGTTGAGGAAGGTATGTTCCTACAAGTGGGAACAAGTCATAATGTGACATCCATTCTGGAACCGTTATAGTCACAATAAGAAAAGCACTTAGAGCCAGTACAGCCGAGCTAAGTATAGACCAGATAAAGGCTCCGACTAATTTAGCAGTGATGATATAGTGCTCAGAAACTGGCAAGGTCAAAGTCAGATAGCCTTGGCGGTCATAGACACTACCTTTGAAGCGTTTGATAATCAAGAAAATGGTTGAAATCCCAAGTGTAATTATCAAGCCACCAAAGACGAGAGCCAGAAAGATAAATAGGAAAGGTTGGCTATCTTTGAAAGATATATAATTATAGTAGTGTCCTTGCATTCCTAGGGGGACTGAAAGGACTAGCACGGCTGCGTAGAGGGCTAAATACCACTTGTTAACATTTTTAAATTCGTAGCGAATTAAATTCCAAAACATAAATAATCTCCTTTGCTTAAGCCTTAAATTCCTGACGGAAGAGTTGGTCAATGGATTCACCCGACTCATAGCGAATATCGTCTACATTGCCTTGACGAACGACTTTTCCGTCTTTGAGGAAGACAATTTCATCCAAGATTGGCTCGATATCTGAAATCAAGTGGGTAGAAATCAAAACGGTAGAAGTTGGGGAGTAGTTGTTGATGATGGTATTGAGGATATAATCACGGGCTGCTGGATCCACCCCACCAATGGGTTCGTCCAAAACGTAGAGACGAGCATCACGGCTCATAACCAAAATCAATTGGACTTTTTCCTTGTTTCCTTTTGATAGTTTCTTGAGACGACTATTTTCATCAATACCGAGGTCTGCAAGTAGATGATGGGCGCGTTCAAGATTGAAATCTTTATAGAAGGTCTTGAAGTAGGTTAGGGCTTCTTTGATCTTCATTTGCTCATTGAGATAGGTCGTATCCGGCAAATAAGCTACGATAGCCTTGGTTGCTGGGCTTGGATCCATGTCGTTGATCAGGACACGTCCTTGATCTGGTTGCAAGAGGCCATTGATTAGTTTAATCAGGGTTGTTTTTCCTGAGCCGTTTGGGCCAAGGAGACCAACAATTTTTCCAGCTGGGATCTCAAGGGAAACATTTTCAAGGGCTGGTGTTGCTCCATATGATTTGGATACATTTTCAAATGCTAGTAATGACATAGGCTTAAACTCCTTTAATATAATCGCCGACTACGCTTGGTAGTTCTTCTTTTTCATAGCCAAAATGGGTCATGGAGGAAACGAAGTGTTCCAATTCTTCTTCCGATAATTGTTTGCGCGATTGGGCGATTAGCTCCTTATCCTCAGTCACAAATCGTCCAGTTGTTCGCTTACTGTAGACAAATCCTTCTCGTTCAAGGTCTGACAAGGCTCTTTGGATGGTGTTTGGATTGACCCCTGCCTCGCTAGCTAGCTCTCTCACGGTCGGAAGTTGTTGATTGGGTTCCAGTGTATGGGAAACAATCTGAAGCTTGATTTTCTCCATAATCTGTAAATAAATGGGTTTTTTGTTGTCAAATGTCCAGGACATCTTGGTCTCCTTTCTTTCATCTCTTTGTCTTAATTAAATAATACAACAAAACAAAAAACTTGTCAATCAAAAAGAAGAATTGTTTTGGGAATCGCTTAAAAAATGGTATAATGAAAAGAAAACGATAAGGAGGGAAAGGATGCGTTGTCCAAAATGTGGGGCTACCAAGTCAAGTGTTATCGATAGTCGCCAAGCAGAAGAAGGGAACACCATTCGTAGAAGACGCGAGTGCGACGAATGCCAGCATCGTTTTACAACCTACGAACGAGTAGAAGAAAGAACCTTAGTGGTTGTTAAAAAAGATGGCACACGGGAACAATTCTCCAGAGATAAAATCTTTAATGGGATTATCCGCTCAGCCCAGAAACGTCCTGTGTCAAGTGATGAAATCAACATGGTAGTCAATCGTATCGAACAGAAACTCCATGGTCGAAATGAAAATGAAATTCAAAGTGAGGACATTGGTTCACTCGTCATGGAGGAGTTGGCTGAATTGGATGAGATTACCTATGTACGTTTTGCCAGTGTCTATCGTAGTTTTAAGGATGTCAGTGAGTTAGAGAGTCTGCTCCAACAAATCACCCAGTCCTCTAAAAAGAAAAAGGAAAGATAAATGAAGCCAATTGACCGTTTTTCTTATCTAAAGAATAATCGGGTGTCGCAAGATACCTCATCTCTGGTACAGTGCTACCTCCCGATTATCGGTCAGGAGGCACTGAGCCTTTATCTTTATACGATTAGTTTTTGGGATAATGGCAGAAAGGAATATCTTTTTTCAAGCATTCTTAACCATCTCAACTTTGGAATGGATAGATTGATAAAATCCTTGAAAATCCTATCTGCTTTCAATCTCTTAACCCTCTATCAAAAGGGGGATGTTTATCAGCTAGCTATCCATGCACCTCTATCTAGTCAAGACTTCTTGGAGCATTCTGTTTATCGCAGACTTTTGGAGAAAAAGATTGGCGATGCCGCTGTGGAGGATTTGAAAGTTGAGAGTGCTGAGGGAGAAGAAATACCTGTCTCACTCAATCAAGTCTTTCCAGACTTGGTAGAACTGGGAAGTCAAGAAAACCTTGGTCTCAAGAAGAAAGTGGCCAACGATTTTGACTTAGACCATTTTCGTCAGCTTATGGCTCGAGATGGGCTTCGCTTTGCGGATGAGCAGTCCGATGTCTTAGACCTCTTTGCTATTGCTGAGGAGAAGAAATGGACTTGGTTTGAAACTTATCAATTGGCCAAGTCAACAGCTGTTTCCCAGGTTATTTCAACCAAACGCATGCGGGAAAAAATCGCTCAAAAACAGGTTTCCTCTGACTTTAGTCCTAAGGAAGCAACCATTATCAAAGAAGCCAAAAGTAAGACTGCCCTGCAGTTCTTGGCAGAAATCAAGCAAACACGCAAGGGAACCATCACTCAAACAGAAAGAGAACTCTTGCAACAGATGGCTGGCTTGGGCTTGCTGGACGAAGTCATCAATATCATTCTCTTATTGACCTTTAATAAGGTGGATTCGGCAAATATCAATGAGAAATATGCCATGAAGGTAGCTAATGACTATGCCTATCAAAAGATTCATTCGGCAGAAGAGGCAGTCTTGCGCATCCGTGAGCGTGGGCAAAAGAGTCAGGCTCAAAAGACTAGTAAACCGAGTCCTACCAAGTCCAATGTACCCAAGTGGAGTAATCCAGATTACAAGAATGAAACCAGCGAGGAAACTCGTCTGGAACTAGAACGTAAGAAACAAGAACTATTAGCTCGATTAGAAAAAGGAGGAGATTAGATGGAAAGTGTCGGAGACGTACTCAAACGTCAACCTAGCCGTTTTCATTATCAAGATTTGGTCCAGAAAATCATGAAGGACCCTGATGTTGCGGCCTTTATCCAGCAAGAATCCCTGACTCCAGAGGAATTGAATCGCAGTATCTCCAAGTTTAATCAATATATCACCGAGCGTGACAAGTTTCTCCGTGGTGATACGGATTATATTGCCAAAGGATACAAGCCGATTTTGGTTATGAATCATGGCTATGCGGACGTTTCTTACGAAGAAACTCCTGAACTAATCGCGGCTGAAAAAGAAGCGGCTATTAAGAACCGTCTCAAGTTAATCAATCTGCCAGCCAGTCTCAGGAAAGCTAGTTTGGCTCAAGTAGACTTGGATGATTTGGGTCGCTTGCCAGTTTTTGAAAAGCTATTAGCCTTCGTGGAGCAATATCCAGCTATTCGAAAAGGTCTTTACCTATATGGAGATTTTGGTGTGGGCAAAAGTTTTATGGTGGCTGCCTTGGCTCATGATTTATCAGAAAAACGTGGTGTCTCCTCCACTCTCCTCCATTATCCTAGTTTTGTCATTGATGTCAAAAATGCTATCGGTGATGGTAATGTTAAGACCTTAGTGGATGAACTTAAACTGTCTGAAGTCCTGATTTTAGATGATATTGGTGCCGAGCAATCAACAGCTTGGGTACGTGATGAAATCCTGCAGGTCATTCTTCAACATCGGATGCAGGAAAATTTACCGACCTTTTTTACCTCCAACTTCAACTTTGAAGAATTGGAGCAGCATTTTGCGAAAGGGAAACATGGAAATGACGAAACCTGGGAAGCCAGACGGGTCATGGAACGCATCCGTTATTTGGCTGAGGAGACTCGTTTAGAAGGAGTAAACCGTCGATGACAGAAACCATTAAATTGATGAAGGCTCATACTTCAGTGCGCAGGTTTAAGGAGCAAGAAATTCCCCAAGTAGACTTAAATGAGATTTTGACAGCAGCCCAGATGGCATCATCTTGGAAGAATTTCCAATCCTACTCTGTGATTGTGGTACGAAGTCAAGAGAAGAAAGATGCCTTGTATGAATTGGTATCTCAAGAAGCCATTCGCCAGTCTGCTGTTTTCCTTCTCTTTGTCGGAGATTTGAACCGAGCAGAAAAGGGAGCCCGACTTCATACCGACACCTTCCAACCCCAAGGTGTGGAAGGTCTCTTGATTAGTTCGGTCGATGCAGCTCTTGCTGGACAAAACGCCTTGTTGGCAGCTGAAAGCTTGGGCTATGGTGGTGTGATTATCGGTTTGGTTCGATACAAGTCTGAAGAAGTGGCAGAGCTCTTTAACCTACCTGACTACACCTATTCTGTCTTTGGGATGGCACTGGGTGTGCCAAATCAACATCATGATATGAAACCGAGACTGCCACTAGAGAATGTTGTCTTTGAGGAAGAATACCAAGAACAGTCAACTGAGGCAATCCAAGCTTATGACCGTGTTCAGGCTGACTATGCTGGGGCGCGTGCGACCACAAGCTGGAGTCAGCGCCTAGCAGAACAGTTTGGTCAAGCAGAACCAAGCTCAACTAGAAAAAATCTTGAACAGAAGAAGTTATTGTAGAAAGTGAGAAATTATGGCCCTACCCACTATTGCCATTGTAGGACGTCCCAATGTTGGGAAATCAACCCTATTTAATCGGATCGCTGGTGAGCGAATCTCCATTGTAGAGGATGTCGAAGGAGTGACACGTGACCGTATCTATGCAACGGGTGAGTGGCTCAATCGTTCTTTTAGCATGATTGATACAGGAGGAATTGATGATGTCGATGCTCCTTTCATGGAACAAATCAAGCACCAGGCAGAAATTGCCATGGAAGAAGCAGATGTTATCGTCTTTGTCGTGTCCGGTAAGGAAGGAATTACCGATGCAGACGAATACGTAGCCCGTAAGCTTTATAAGACCCACAAACCAGTTATCCTCGCAGTTAACAAGGTGGACAACCCTGAGATGCGAAATGATATCTATGATTTCTATGCCCTCGGTTTGGGTGAACCGCTGCCTATCTCATCTGTCCATGGTATCGGTACAGGGGATGTACTAGATGCGATTGTGGAAAACCTTCCAAATGAATATGAAGAAGAAAATCCAGATGTCATTAAGTTTAGCCTGATTGGTCGTCCAAACGTTGGAAAATCAAGTTTGATCAATGCTATCTTGGGTGAAGACCGTGTTATTGCTAGTCCTGTTGCTGGAACAACTCGTGATGCCATTGATACCCACTTTACAGATACAGATGGTCAAGAGTTTACCATGATTGATACGGCTGGTATGCGTAAGTCTGGTAAGGTTTATGAAAATACTGAGAAATACTCTGTCATGCGTGCCATGCGAGCTATTGACCGCTCTGATGTGGTCTTGATGGTCATCAATGCGGAAGAAGGCATCCGTGAATACGATAAGCGTATCGCAGGTTTTGCCCATGAAGCTGGTAAAGGAATGATTATCGTGGTCAACAAGTGGGATACACTTGAAAAAGACAACCACACTATGAAAAACTGGGAAGAAGATATCCGTGAGCAGTTCCAATATCTACCTTACGCACCGATTATCTTTGTATCAGCTTTGACCAAGCAACGCCTCCATAAACTTCCTGAGATGATTAAGCAAATCAGTGAAAGTCAAAATACACGTATTCCATCAGCTGTCTTGAACGATGTCATCATGGATGCCATTGCCATCAACCCAACACCGACAGACAAAGGAAAACATCTCAAGATTTTCTATGCGACCCAAGTGGCAACCAAACCACCAACCTTTGTCATCTTTGTCAATGAAGAAGAACTCATGCACTTTTCTTACCTGCGTTTCTTGGAAAATCAAATCCGCAAGGCCTTTGTTTTTGAGGGAACACCGATTCATCTCATCGCAAGAAAACGCAAATAAAAAGTAGAATCTGGAATGACATTTCCAGATTTTTTTGATATAATAAAATAATAGAAAACGCTATCAAAAAGGAGGTATCGATGAAACATTTGTTTAAATTTATAATCTTATTGCCCTGGTTTTACTTTTTCAATTGGATTGAAAAGGATAATAGAGAAAGTAAATTTTTCCCAATTTTTTACTATTTTTACTGGTTTTACATCCCCCTCTATGCTCTTTTTAGCCTTGCTTGGACAGTTATTTCAGTTCTGTTTTTCAATATCGTCTTGAGAAATGTGACAGATATCAAGTTATGGGGCATTTGGTTTCTTTTTATTCTGCTAGCTATTGGTCTGAATAGGTTAACTTATTCTTGTTTCAAAAAAATGCTTAGACTAAGAAAGGAGTTAGGGAAGTCTAAAGCGGGGAGGCATTGATTTATATCGGTTTTTTAATAGGAGGTGGCTTATGAAGATTCCTCTCTTAACTTTGGCAAGGCATAAATTTGTTTATGTCTTGCTTACTTTGCTTTTTCTTGCTTTGGTTTATCGTGATGTTTTGATGACTTATTTCTTTTTTGATATTCATGCGCCCGATCTAGCTAAATTCGATGGACAAGCAATTAAAAATGACTTATTAAAATCAGCATTAGATTTTCGTATTCTCCAGTTCAATCTAGGTTTTTATCAATCATTTATTATTCCAATCATCATTGTTTTGCTAGGTTTTCAATATATTGAGCTGAAAAATAAAGTTTTACGATTGAGTATTGGAAGAGAAGTGAGCTATCAAGGGTTAAAAAGAAAGTTGACTTTGCAAGTTGCAAGTATCCCTTGTTTGATATATTTAGTGACTGTGCTGATAATTGCAATTGTAACCTATTTCTTTGGGACTTTTTCTCCTCTTGAATGGAATTCTCTATTTTCTAATGGGAGTAGTTTACAAAGGTTCTTGGATGGAGAGATAACAAGCTATTTGTTCTTTACTTGTGTCCTTCTAATCGGTATCTTCATCAATACGGTCTATTTTTTAAAAATAGTTGATTATTTAGGGAATGTGACTCGTTCGGCAATCGCCTATTTGATGTTTCTTTGGCTTGGTTCTATGTTACTCTATAGTGCCTTGCCTTACTATATGGTTCCTATGACGAGTTTGATGCAAGCTAGCTATGGGGATGTAAGTTTGATGAGACTCTTTACTCCTTATATCCTTTATATTGTCCCCTATATGGTACTTAAAAAATATGAAGATAATGTTTAAGAACTTTAACAATATTTGGCTAAAGAGAAAGATCGTTTTACTACTTCGTATAGTTCTGATGATGATTTTGATTAACTATCTATTGTCAATAGCGGTTCAAAAGCAGGATGTTTTTCTCTTTTTCAAGAGGGAATTGATTTCAATCTTTTCCTATAATGACTATTCTGAAGCGAATTTAGAAATCCCCAAACTCTTGTTAAACCTTTCGATTTTCATGGTTGGATGGCTCTCTGTTATTTTGCTTGAAACTGATTTGGCAGATTACTACTATCACTTGATTCGCTATCAATCAAGCTCCTTTTTCGATTATACAAGGAAACGATTGGTTGTCATTTCTAAATTTTTTATTCAAGATTTATTTGTCTGGTTTCTTGGTTTACTTCCGCTAGGAATTCATTTCAAAACAGTCACACTTTTCTTTTTACTTGCTCAGTTAACGATCTTGTACTTGCTACTTTCTTATCTGATAGCACTGATTAGTGCGGGCGCTGGTTTTTCCTTTTTTCTCTATTTTTTAGCATTTGTGGGACAAGAATGGATGATGGATCATATTGTAACAGTGTATTTAGTACTCCTAAGTTTATTAGTTATATTGATTGTTAGTCGCTTGGAAGAGAAATTTAAGAAAGGATAAACGATGAGACTTGAAATTATAAATGGACAGAAAATTTATGGGAAAAGACCTATTTTAAATCAGTTGAATTTGGTGTTTCAATCAGGAAAAATTTATGGCCTTAAAGGTGATAATGGATCTGGCAAGACAGTTCTTTTAAAGGTACTTGCTGGTTATATTAAGCTTGATAAAGGAAAAGTTCTTCAAGATGGGGAAGTCTACGGGATAAAAAATCATTATATTCAGGATGCAGGGGTTTTAATTGAAAAAGTCGAGTTTTTATCTCATTTATCCCTGAGAGAAAATTTGGAACTGTTAAGGTATTTTTCATCTAAAGTTACGGAAAAAAGAATTGCCGATTGGATTCAATACTATGATTTACAGGAATTTGAAGATGTTGAATACCGTCATTTATCCTTAGGAACAAAGCAAAAAATGGCCTTGATTCAAGCCTTTATTTCCTCTCCTTCTATACTCTTTCTCGATGAACCTATGAATGCCTTGGATGAGAAGAGTGTGAGGTTAACTAAACAGGTCATTTTATCTTACCTGAAAAAAGAAAATGGTCTGGTTATCCTGACGTCGCACATATCGGAAGATATTTCAGACCTTTGTACAGATGTATTAGTTGTCGAAAATGGGCATATACAGTATTCAAAAGATATACAAGCTTAGGAGGTAGCTTATGGTACATCTAAAATCATTTATTACACGCTATTCCAAGGTTTATATTGGTTTAGTTCTGCTAATCTGGCTTGCTTTCTTCTTTCTTCCTTGGGGCAGTCCGATTCTGGGGGGGAAGATTGACCTCTTCAGCATACAGAAAGTCTTGCTAATTTTTGGCATTCTGTCCATTTTGATGGCCTTGCTGTCCAAGAAAGTCAGTCTCTTTGGTTTTGGACTGATCTGCTGTCTTTCTCTTTGGATAAACCTATTTATCCTGTTTGCTCTTTTGCCAATTTTTGGTAATTAAAGTATCATAAAAGTCAGAGAGGTTAGCTTGAAAACTAGCCTCTTTTTCCTGTTCAAAATGGGGATTCTTCCTTGAAAATAATCAGTAATTGTGCTAAAATTAAAAGAACATTCTAAAATATTCGGAATTTAAAGTAAGGAAAAACATGGCTAATATTTTAAAAACAATTATCGAAAATGATAAAGGAGAAATCCGTCGTCTGGAAAAGATGGCTGACAAGGTTTTCAAATACGAAGACCAAATGGCTGCTTTGACTGATGACCAACTAAAAGCAAAAACAGTTGAATTTAAAGAACGTTATCAAAATGGAGAATCGCTGGATTCATTGCTTTATGAAGCATTTGCGGTTGTCCGTGAGGGTGCCAAACGTGTCCTAGGTCTCTTCCCATATAAGGTTCAGGTCATGGGGGGGATCGTTCTTCACCATGGTGACGTGCCAGAGATGCGTACAGGGGAAGGGAAAACCTTGACTGCGACTATGCCGGTATACCTCAATGCCCTTTCAGGCAAAGGGGTTCACGTAGTTACGGTTAACGAATACCTATCAGAACGTGACGCGACTGAGATGGGTGAATTGTACTCATGGCTTGGCTTGTCAGTAGGGATTAACTTGGCTGCCAAATCTCCAATGGAGAAAAAAGAAGCCTATGAGTGTGATATTACATACTCAACCAACTCAGAAATCGGATTTGACTACCTTCGTGACAACATGGTCGTTCGTGCTGAAAACATGGTACAACGTCCGCTTAACTATGCCTTGGTCGATGAGGTTGACTCAATCTTGATTGACGAAGCCCGTACACCTTTGATCGTATCAGGAGCTAATGCAGTTGAAACCAGTCAGCTCTACCACATGGCAGACCACTATGTAAAATCTTTGGACAAAGATGACTACATCATCGATGTGCAGTCTAAGACTATTGGTTTGTCTGATTCAGGGATTGACAAGGCTGAAAGCTACTTCAAGCTTGAAAATCTCTATGACATCGAAAACGTGGCTTTGACTCACTTTATCGATAACGCCCTTCGTGCCAACTACATCATGCTTCTCGATATTGACTATGTGGTGAGCGAAGAGCAAGAAATCTTGATTGTCGACCAATTTACAGGTCGTACCATGGAAGGTCGTCGTTATTCTGATGGCTTGCACCAAGCTATTGAAGCCAAAGAAGGTGTGCCAATCCAGGATGAAACCAAGACATCTGCCTCAATCACGTATCAAAACCTTTTCCGTATGTACAAGAAATTGTCTGGTATGACGGGTACAGGTAAGACTGAAGAAGAAGAATTCCGTGAAATCTACAACATTCGTGTGATTCCAATCCCAACAAACCGTCCTGTTCAACGTATTGACCACTCAGACCTTCTTTATGCAAGTATCGAATCTAAGTTTAAAGCGGTTGTCGAAGACGTTAAGGCTCGTTACCAAAAGGGTCAGCCTGTCTTGGTTGGTACAGTAGCGGTTGAAACTAGTGACTACATTTCTAAGAAATTGGTCGCAGCTGGTGTTCCTCACGAAGTCTTGAATGCCAAAAATCACTATAGAGAAGCCCAAATCATCATGAATGCTGGTCAACGTGGTGCCGTTACCATCGCAACCAACATGGCGGGTCGTGGTACCGACATCAAGCTTGGTGAAGGTGTTCGTGAACTTGGAGGACTTTGTGTGATTGGTACAGAACGTCATGAAAGTCGTCGTATCGATAACCAGCTTCGTGGACGTTCAGGTCGTCAAGGAGATCCAGGTGAGTCACAATTCTACCTCTCTCTTGAAGATGATTTGATGAAACGTTTTGGTTCTGAACGCTTGAAAGGCATATTTGAACGCTTGAATATGTCTGAAGAGGCCATTGAGTCTCGTATGTTGACGCGTCAGGTTGAGGCAGCTCAGAAACGTGTCGAAGGAAATAACTACGATACCCGTAAACAAGTCCTTCAATACGACGATGTCATGCGTGAACAACGTGAGATTATCTATGCTCAACGTTACGATGTCATCACTGCAGACCGTGACTTGGCACCTGAAATTCAGGCTATGCACAAACGCACGATTGAACGTGTCGTCGATGGTCATGCGCGTGCCAAACAAGATGAAAAACTTGAAGCAATTTTGAACTTTGCTAAGTACAACTTGCTTCCAGAAGATTCTATTACGATGGAAGATTTGTCAGGCTTGTCTGATAAGGCCATCAAGGAAGAGCTTTTTCAACGTGCCTTGAAGGTTTATGATAGTCAGGTTTCAAAACTACGCGATGAAGAAGCAGTTAAAGAATTCCAAAAAGTTTTGATTCTACGAGTGGTGGATAACAAGTGGACAGATCATATCGATGCCCTTGATCAATTGCGTAACGCGGTTGGACTTCGTGGTTATGCTCAGAACAACCCTGTTGTTGAGTATCAGGCAGAAGGTTTCCGTATGTTTAATGATATGATTGGTTCGATTGAGTTTGATGTGACACGCTTGATGATGAAAGCACAAATTCATGAACAAGAAAGACCACAGGCAGAACGCCATATCAGTACAACAGCGACTCGCAATATCGCTGCTCACCAAGCAAGTATGCCAGAAGATTTGGATTTGAGCCAGATTGGACGCAATCAACTTTGCCCATGTGGTTCTGGTAAGAAGTTTAAAAATTGTCACGGTAAAAGACAATAAAATGAGATAGTTTAGAGGCGGATATCTTGTGAAAAGTAAATTTTTACTTGGTATCCGTTTGTTTTATAAGGAGATGACTTATGGTATTTACAGCAAAAAGTCCTAAAATAAATATCGAAGAAGTTCGTGCCTTATCAAAATTAGAAGGCCAAGCTTTGGAGAGAAAATCACAGCGCGATCAAGAGCTAGAAGCCATCATGCGTGGAGAAGACCAGCGGATTCTCTTGGTAATCGGTCCGTGCTCATCTGACAACGAAGAAGCTGTCCTTGAATACGCTAAGCGTTTGGCAGTCCTACAAGAAGAAGTGGCAGATCGTATCTTTATGGTTATGCGTGTTTATACTGCCAAACCTCGTACCAACGGAGATGGCTATAAGGGATTGATTCACCAGCCTAACGCGACAGAAGCGCCTAGTCTTATCAATGGAATCAAAGCCGTTCGCCATCTTCATTATCGTGTCATCACGGAAACAGGTATGACAACAGCTGATGAAATGCTTTATCCTGAAAATCTGCCGCTTGTAGATGATTTGATTTCTTATATGGCGGTTGGTGCCCGTTCAGTTGAAGACCAGCAACACCGCTTTGTGGCAAGTGGGGCAGGATTTTCTACTGGTTTTAAAAATCCAACCTCTGGAAATCTCAATGTCATGTTTAATGGGATTTATGCTGCTCAAAACAAACAAAGTTTCCTTTTCTTAGGAAAAGAAGTAGAAACAACTGGGAACCCGCTTTCACACGCTATTCTTCGTGGTGCTCTTAATGAGTATGGTAACAATATTCCCAACTACTATTATGACAATTTAATTGAGACCATTGCCCAGTATGAGAAAATGGGCTTGGAAAATCCTTTTATCATCATTGATACCAATCATGACAATTCTGGTAAGCAGTATATTGAACAGATCCGAATTGTCCGCCAGACCTTGATTAACCGTGCTTGGAATGAAAAAATTAAGCAGTTCGTTCGTGGTTTTATGATTGAGTCTTATCTGGAAGATGGTCGACAAAATGAGCCAGAAGTATTTGGTAAGTCTATCACAGACCCTTGCTTGGGTTGGGATAACACAGAGGCTCTTGTCAGAGAAATTTACAAAACGTTAGGAGAATAAGATGGCATTTATTGAAAAAGGTCAAGAAATCGATATGGAAGTCATTAAGGCTGAAACCCAATTGTCTGCGGAAGCCTTGAGACTCAAGGAAAGCCGTGACAGGGAATTGGCAGACATTATTTCAGGGGAAGATGACCGTCTCCTTTTGGTAATTGGTCCTTGCTCTTCTGATAATGAAGAAGCTGTCTTGGAATATGCCCGCCGCTTGTCAGCCTTGCAAAAGAAGGTAGCGGACAAGATTTTCATGGTTATGCGCGTTTATACTGCTAAGCCTCGTACCAACGGAGACGGCTATAAAGGGTTGGTTCACCAGCCAGACACTTCTAAGGCTCCAAGCCTGATTAACGGTTTGCAGGCTGTGCGCCAGTTGCACTACCGAGTGATTACAGAGACTGGTTTGACGACGGCAGATGAGATGCTTTATCCGTCAAATCTAATTTTGGTGGATGACTTGGTCAGCTACCATGCTGTTGGAGCTCGTTCTGTGGAAGACCAAGAGCACCGCTTTGTGGCTTCTGGGATTGATGCACCAGTAGGGATGAAAAATCCAACCTCAGGAAATTTGGGTGTTATGTTTAACGCCATCTATGCTGCTCAAAATAAGCAAACCTTCCTTTATCATGGGCAGGAAGTTGAGACTTCAGGTAATCCTTTGTCCCATGTCATCCTCCGTGGAGCAGTTAACGAGTATGGCAATTATATGCCGAATTACTACTATGAAAACCTACTCCAAGCCATTGAACGCTATGAAACCATGGGACTTGAAAATCCCTTTATCCTCATTGATACCAACCATGATAACTCAGGCAAGCAGTATATGGAGCAGATTCGAATTGTTCGCCAGACCTTGCAAAATCGTGATTGGAATGAGAAAATTAAAAAGACAGTTCGAGGATTTATGATTGAATCTTACCTAGCAGATGGTCGTCAAAACCAACCAGAGGTCTTTGGCTGCTCTATTACAGATCCTTGCCTAGGTTGGGAAAATACAGAGGCTTTGGTAGAAGAAATCTATGCTACCTTGGCAGAATAAGTGAAAAGGATGGAGTTGGGGAATCTCAACTCCTTTTGATGAGAATGATAGTTGGACACGGAATTGACATCGAAGAATTGGCTTCGATAGAAAGAGCGGCTGCACGACATGAAGGCTTTGCCAAGCGCGTGCTGACAGCCAAGGAAATGGAACGGTTTAACAGTCTTAAAGGGCGCAGGCAAATCGAATATTTGGCTGGTCGCTGGTCGGCTAAAGAAGCCTTTTCCAAGGCCATGGGAACGGGAATTGGCAAGCTCGGTTTTCAGGATTTAGAAGTCTTAAACAATGAACGCGGGGCGCCTTATTTTAGTCAGTCACCATTTTCAGGAAAAATTTGGCTATCTATCAGCCATACCGATCAGTTTGTGACAGCCAGTGTCATTTTGGAGGAAAATCATGAAAGCTAGTCCGCATAGACCAACCAAGGCTCTGATTCATCTGGGAGCTATTCGACACAATATTCAGCAAATGGGGGCTCATATCCCTGAGGGGACACTCAAGTGGGCAGTGGTCAAAGCCAATGCCTATGGGCATGGGGCAGTAGCTGTTGCCAATGCGATTCAAGATGATGTCGATGGCTTTTGCGTTTCCAATATTGATGAAGCTATTGAACTCAGACAAGCTGGACTCAGCAAGAAAATCCTTATTTTAGGAGTTTCTGAGCTAGAAGCTGTTACTCTAGCTAAAGAATATGACATCACCTTGACAGTGGCTGGATTGGAGTGGATTCAAGCACTCTTAGATAAGGAAGCAGATTTAACTGGCTTGACTGTCCACCTCAAGATTGACTCAGGGATGGGACGGATTGGTTTTAGAGAGGCTAGTGAGGCTGATCAGGCTCAAGACTTGATCAGACAACACGGTGTTCGTGTTGAAGGAATCTTTACCCACTTTGCGACTGCTGATGAGGAATCAGATGACTATTTTAATGCCCAGTTAGAACGGTTTAAAACCATTCTATCAAGTATGAAAGGTCTTCCAGAGCTGGTTCATGCTAGCAATTCTGCAACGACTCTTTGGCATGTAGAGACTATTTTCAATGCGGTTCGTATGGGAGATGCTATGTATGGTCTTAATCCTAGCGGAGAGGTCTTGGATTTACCCTATAACTTGATTCCAGCCTTGACCTTGGAGTCTGCTCTGGTTCATGTCAAGACAGTTTCAGCTGGAGCTTGCATGGGCTACGGGGCGACCTATCAGGCAGATAGCGAGCAGGTCATCGCGACCGTGCCAATCGGCTATGCAGATGGATGGACAAGAGACATGGAAAATTTCTCCGTCTTGGTAGATGGCCAAGCTTGCCCAATTGTCGGCAGGGTTTCGATGGACCAAATCACTATTCGATTGCCTAAGCCTTACCCACTCGGAACCAAGGTAACCTTGATTGGCTCCAATGGGGATAAGGAAATCACTGCAACTCAGGTAGCGTCCTACCGTGGGACTATTAACTATGAGGTGGTTTGTCTTCTCAGCGACCGCATTCCGAGAGAATATGATTAGAAAAGAAAGGAGTGGAGCATGAATCTACATCAACCCTTGCATGTCTTACCTGGTGTGGGACCAAAGTCAGCAGAAAAATACGCCAAACTAGGAATTGAAAACTTGCAAGACCTCTTGCTTTACTTTCCTTTCAGATATGAAGATTTCAAAACCAAGCAAGTGCTGGAGCTGGAAGACGGAGAAAAGGCA
Organism: Streptococcus sp. k-378; assembly: GCF_013277505.1. Classification (NCBI taxonomy): domain Bacteria; kingdom Bacillati; phylum Bacillota; class Bacilli; order Lactobacillales; family Streptococcaceae; genus Streptococcus; species Streptococcus sp. k-378. The sequence continues at coordinate 16,091 of NZ_VMNC01000090.1, forward strand.
GTTCTGTCTGGACAAGTAGTGACTCCTGCCAGTGTCCAGTATTATGGTTTCAAGCGCAATCGTCTGCGCTTTAGCCTCAAGCAGGGAGAAGTCGTTTTTGCGGTGAACTTCTTTAACCAGCCCTATCTAGTAGATAAGATAGAGTTGGGAGCAACTCTTGCTGTCTTTGGGAAATGGGAGCGTGCCAAGGCTAGTCTGACTGGGATGAAGGTCCTGGCTCAGGTGGAAGATGATCTCCAACCTGTCTATCGCTTGGCTCAGGGAATCAGTCAGGCCAGTCTGGTCAAAGTTATCAAGACAGCCTTTGATCAGGGACTGGACCTCTTGATAGAAGAAAATCTGCCCCAGTCTTTACTAGACAAATACAAACTCATGTCCCGTTGTCAGGCAGTCCGAGCTATGCATTTTCCAAAGGATTTGGCAGAATACAAGCAGGCTCTTCGCCGTATCAAATTTGAGGAACTCTTTTATTTTCAAATGCAATTGCAGACGCTCAAGTCTGAAAATAGAGTTCAGGGAAGTGGTCTGGTTCTGAATTGGTCTCAGGAAAAAGTGACAGTAGTTAAAGAAAATCTACCTTTTTCCTTGACCCCAGCTCAAGAAAAGAGTTTACAGGAAATTTTGACAGACATGAAGTCGGATCACCACATGAATCGTCTCTTGCAAGGGGATGTGGGGAGCGGAAAAACGGTGGTCGCTGGCTTGGCTATGTTTGCGGCAGTGACAGCTGGCTACCAATCAGCCCTCATGGTACCAACAGAAATTCTCGCAGAGCAACATTTTGAGAGTTTACAGAACCTTTTTCCAGACTTGAAACTGGCTCTCTTGACAGGTTCCTTAAAAGCTGCAGAAAAGAGAGAAGTCTTGGAGACCATTGCCAAGGGTGAGGCTGATTTGATTATCGGAACCCACGCTCTGATTCAGGATGGAGTGGATTATGCTCGCCTTGGCTTGATTATCATCGATGAACAGCACCGTTTTGGTGTGGGGCAAAGGCGTATTTTACGGGAAAAAGGCGACAATCCAGATGTCCTCATGATGACGGCGACTCCCATTCCACGGACGCTGGCCATCACAGCCTTCGGAGATATGGATGTTTCCATTATCGACCAGATGCCAGCAGGTCGGAAGCCTATTGTGACACGCTGGATCAAGCATGAGCACTTACCTCAGGTCTTGACTTGGTTAGAGGGGGAAATTCAAAAAGGTTCTCAAGCCTATGTCATCTCTCCCTTGATTGAAGAATCAGAAGCTCTGGATTTGAAAAATGCCATTGCCTTATCAGAGGAGTTGACGGCTCATTTTGCAGGTAAGGCAGAAGTGGCTCTTCTACATGGTAAGATGAAGAGTGACGAAAAAGACCAGATCATGCAGGATTTCAAGGAGAGAAAAACAGATATTCTAGTTTCAACAACGGTTATCGAGGTTGGGGTCAATGTTCCAAATGCGACTGTCATGATTATCATGGATGCCGATCGCTTCGGGCTTAGTCAGCTTCACCAGCTCAGAGGTCGTGTGGGTCGGGGGGACAAGCAGTCCTATGCTGTTCTTGTTGCCAATCCCAAGACGGATTCTGGGAAAGACCGCATGCGCATCATGACAGAAACCACCAATGGTTTTGTCCTTGCGGAGGAAGATTTGAAAATGCGTGGTTCTGGTGAGATTTTTGGAACCAGACAGTCAGGGCTTCCAGAGTTCCAAGTGGCTGATATTATCGAGGATTTTCCGATTTTAGAAGAAGCTAGAAAAGTTGCTAGTTACATTAGTTCTATTGAAGGCTGGCAAGAGGATCCAGAGTGGCGCATGATTGCCTTTCATCTGGAAAAGAAAGAACATCTGGATTAAGCTTTCTCTAAGGAAAACTTAAGCTAGCTTTCAGGTTTGGCCCTTATACTAGAGTCATCAAAAAGAAACGAGGACTCTCATATGACAGTAACGATTAAAGTAAATTACCCAAGCACTTTTCAAAAGAAAGAAGCAAAAAACTAGTATAAACAGAAGAGAGAGCGAAATGCTCTTTTTTCGTTTCTAAAACTACTTTTAGCCCATCATCCTAAAAGTAAAGAATCTAAATTCACTTTCTATTTACCCTTCTTTCTTGCATTGATTACATAGATATGCTACAGTTGTGGTAACGATTACAAAATAAAAGGAGCATGCTATGAAAAATCCAGCTTTGCTAGAAGAAATTAAGACCTATAGAGGAAGGGATGAGGTTCCGGAAGACTTTGATGCTTTCTGGGATGGGGAAGTGAAAAATGTTTCCACACCTCCATCCTACCACTTGGAGGAAAGAGATTTCCACATTCCTCAAGTCAAGTGCTATGAGTTAACATTTGAAGGAAGCAAGGAAGGAAAGGTTTATGCACGCATTGTTCTTCCAAAGAGTGAGGAGAAGGTTCCACTAATCTTCCATTTTCATGGTTATATGGGACGTGGCTGGGATTGGGCCGACATGCTGGGCTTCACCGTAGCTGGTTACGGTGTTGTTTCCATGGATGTTCGAGGCCAGTCGGGCTATTCACAAGACGGTTTGCGTTCTCCTCTAGGAAATACGGTTAAGGGACATATTATCCGTGGTGCTGTGGAGGGTCGGGATCACCTCTTTTATAAGGATGTTTATCTGGATATTTACCAGTTGGTTGAAATTATTGCTAATCTGCCTGAGGTAGATGAGAAGCGTCTTTCTAGCTATGGTGCCTCTCAAGGTGGTGCTCTAGCTTTGGTTGCAGCAGCGCTCAATCCTCGAATTCAGAAAACAGTTTCCATCTATCCCTTCTTGTCAGACTTCAGACGGGTGATTGAGATTGGCAATACTAGTGAGGCCTATGATGAACTTTTCCGTTATTTCAAGTTCCACGATCCTTTTCATGAAACAGAGGAGGAAATCATGGCGACCCTTGCCTATATCGATGTCAAAAATCTTGCCCATCGTATCCAAGGTGAGGTTAAGATGATTACGGGCTTGGACGACGATGTTTGCTATCCCATTACCCAGTTTGCGATTTACAATCGTTTGATCTGCGATAAGGCTTATCGCATCATGCCTGAGTATGCCCACGAAGCCATGAATGTTTTTGTCAATGACCAGGTTTATAACTGGCTCTGTGGGAGTGAGATTCCTTTCAAATATCTAAAATAAGGAGTCGACTCTAGGCACAAAATCTTAAAAATCACAAACACGCATAGTATCAGGGGATTAAGAAGACTTGATACTATGCGTTTTATCATGGAAATATTTATAGAATTTTTTGTTGCTAGCTTTGTCAAATTGCTTAAAATAATTTTTTTCAGAAAGCAAAAGCCGATACCTATCGAGTAGGGTAGTTCTTGCTATCGTCAGGCTTGTCTGTAGGTGTTAATACTTTCCAAAAATCTCTTCAAACCACGTCAGCTTCGCCTTGCCGTAGGTATG
>NZ_VMNC01000090.1:19522-24124 GCF_013277505.1 Streptococcus sp. k-378
CAACCTCAAAACGGTGTTTTGAGCATCATGCGGCTAGCTTCTTAGTTTGCTCTTTGATTTTCATTGAGTGTAAAAAACAGATGAGTCTCTGTTTTCTTTTTATGGACTATAAATGTTCATCTGAAACTACTTTCAAGGATATTATTATACAAAAGAGTTTCTTGAAACTAAAATCTATTATACTACACTGTATTGAAAGCGTTTTAGAAATGAGGTATAATAAATTTGCTAACACTTATAAAAAGTGATAGAATCTTATCTTTATGTATATTTAAAGATAGATTGCTGTAAAAATAGTAGCAGCTATGCGAAATGACAGATAGAGAGAAGGGATTGAAGCTTAGAAAAGGGGAATAATATGATATTTAAGGCATTCAAGACAAAAAAGCAGAGAAAAAGACAAATTGAACTACTTTTGACAGTTTTTTTCGACAGTTTTCTGATTGATTTATTTCTTCACTTATTTGGGATTGTCCCCTTTAAGCTGGATAAGATTCTGATTGTGAGCTTGATTATATTTCCCATTATTTCTACAAGTATTTATGCTTATGAAAAGCTATTTGAAAAAGTGTTCGATAAGGATTGAGCAGGAAGTATGGTGTAAATAGCATAAGCTGATGTCCATCATTTGCTTATAAAGAGATATTTTAGTTTAATTGCAGCGGTGTCCTGGTAGATAAACTAGATTGGCAGGAGTCTGATTGGAGAAAGGAGAGGGGAAATTTGGCACCAATTTGAGATAGTTTGTTTAGTTCATTTTTGTCATTTAAATGAACTGTAGTAAAAGAAAGTTAAGAAAAGACAAACTAAGTGCATTTTCTGGAGTAAATGTTTTATTTCAGAAATCGGGATATAGATATAGAGAGGAACAGTATGAATCGGAATGTTCAAGAACGTAAGTGTCGTTATAGTATTAGGAAACTATCGGTAGGAGCGGTTTCTATGATTGTGGGAGCAGTGGTGTTTGGAACGTCTCCTGTTTTAGCTCAAGAAGGGGCGAGTGAGCAACCTCTGGCAAATGAAACTCAACTTTCGGGGGGGGGGGAGCTCAACCCTAACTGATACAGAAAAGAGCCAGCCTTCTGAGGAAGGAGAAAATATAACTCTTCCTGCAGAGCATGTAGAGTCTGTTTCAGAGACTGAACTTTCTGGCAATGAGCAAGAACAAGAAAGGGAAGATAAGCAAGAAGAAAAAATTCCAAGAGATTACTATGCACGAGATTTGGAAAATGTCGCAACAGTGATAGAAAAAGATGACTTAGAGACGAATGATTCAAATGGAAAAAGAGTAGACTTGTCTGATGAATTAGAGAAAGTAAAGGGACTCCAAAATGCAACTGTTCATGTGGAGTTTAAACCGGCTGCTGATGGTCCTAGTTTTTACAATCTCTTTTCTGCTTCCAGTACAACTAAAGTAAATGAGTACTTTACAATGGCAATCAATAATGGGACAGCTTTGATAGAGGGACGTGGAGCTGATGGTAGTCAATTTTATGGAAGTTATACAGATGCGCCTTTGAAGATTAGACCAGGCAAGTATAATTCGGTTACTTTTACTGTTGAAAGACCAAGAAAGGATAGTCCAAATGGTCAGGTTCGTCTTTATGTGAATGGTGTATTATCTCGTACGAATAAAAAGTCAGGGAAATTCCTGGCAGACATGCCAGATGTGGATAAACTTCAGTTAGGTGCAACTAATAGAGCAGGAGAACTGAAGTGGGGCTCAAATCTCTCTATTCGTAATCTGACTGTATACAATCGTGCTCTAACTCCAGAGGAAGTCAAAAAACGTAGCCAGTTATTTGATGTGACAGATATTGAGCCGTCACTTCCTGAAGGGGCAGTCTTGACAGAGAAGCAAGAGTTGTTTATGAGCGGTGTCAATGGTAAGCCAAATAGTGAAGGAATTAAGAATTATCGGATTCCAGCTTTGCTACGTACGGATAAAGGAACATTACTGGCAGGGGCAGATCAGCGTCGTCTCCACCATTCTGATTGGGGAGATATTGCTATGGTCGTTAGGAGAAGTGAGGATGGGGGAACTACTTGGCAGCCAACCTTAACCTTGACCAACTTGCGAGACAATCCAGAAGCAAAAGATCCGCAGGCACCATCTCCACTTAATATCGATATGGTCTTGGTTCAAGATCCTACCACAAAGAGAATTTTTTCAATCTACGATATGTTTCCAGAAGGTCGAGCTGTCTTTGGAATGCCAAACAAACCTCAAAAAGCTTATCAACAAGTTGGAGACAAGCACTATCAATTACTATATAAACAAGGGGAAAATCAAGCATATACTGTTCGAGAAAACGGAGAAGTATATGATGCAAATAATCAAAAAACAGATTATCGCGTTGTAGTGGATCCAAAAGAAGAAGCCTACAGAGATAAGGGTGACCTCTATAAAGGAGAAGAGCTTCTTGGGAATATCTACTTTGCTCCATCTGCTAAAAATCCATTTCGTGTAGCCTATACGAGCTATTTGTGGCTTTCTTATAGTGATGATGATGGGAAAACATGGTCGCAACCAAGAGATATTACACCATCAATTCGCCAAGATTGGATGAAATTTTTAGGAACAGGTCCAGGTACAGGAATTGTGCTTAGAACAGGAGAGCACAAGGGACGTATCCTAGTTCCTACTTATACCACCAATGCTATCTCTCATCTAAGCGGATCTCAGTCTTCTCGTCTGATTTATTCAGATGACCATGGAGAAACATGGCAGGCTGGAGCTGCTGTTAATGATGATAGGACGGTAGGCGGAAGGAAAATTCATTCCTCAACTATGAATAATAGTCCTGCCCAAAATACTGAGTCAGTTGCTGTACAGTTAAATAATGGTGATGTGAAACTCTTTATGAGAGGATTAACGGGTGATTTACAGGTTGCCACAAGTAAAGATGGTGGGCAAACTTGGGACAAGGAAATCAAGAGATACAATCAGGTTAAAGATGTTTATGTCCAAATGGCTGCTATTCACACCATGCACGAAGGAAAAGAATACATCATTTTAACCAATTCAGGAGGACCTAAACGGACGAATGGAATGGCTCATTTGGCTCGTGTAGAGGACAACGGAGACTTGACTTGGTTACATCATAGACCAATTCAAAAAGGAGAGTTTGCCTATAATTCGCTCCAAGAATTAGGAAATGGGGAGTATGGTATCTTGTATGAACACACTGAAAAAGGACAAAATGACTATACCCTATCATTTAGAAAATTTAATTGGGACTTTTTAACAAAAGATCCGGTATATCCAACGAGTGTAACTATCAGGGACGTTCGTAAATTGGAAACAGAAGAAGAGGATGCAGAACAAGGTATCTTAGCTATGCAATTTGATTCTGAGGTACTAGTAAATTCTATTCCGACTTTGACTTTAGCGAATGGACACAAAGCTACCTTCTTGACCCAAGCAGATCAAAAAACTCTACTTTTCACCTTTAATAAAGAAGATGCAGGTCAAGAAATTACAGGTCTACTGGCCGGTAGAATTGACAGTATGCATGATTTACCAGTTACACTAGCTGGCAGTAGAATTCCTGAAGATGCGAAAGAAAATCCTGTCGAGACCATGAATACAGTAAGAGAAAATGTATCTGAGGAGATGACAGAAAGGAAGTCAGAGAAGGATAAATTATCTTTGGGGTCTTCAGATAGAATGGTAGCAAACTCTCCTCTTACTTCTTTTGCTCCTCGTTACCTCCAATCTTATGTAGGAGATGTTATTAAAACTGAGACTAAAGTTCCAATAACGACTGGTTGGAAGCAAGAAAATGGTGCGTGGTATTTTTATACATCTGCTGGTGAAGTGGTGAAAGGCTGGCATCAGGAAGCGGATAAATGGTACTACTTGAGTTCTACTGGTGCGATGGCAACTGGTTGGGTCAGAGATGGTAATCAATGGTATTATTTGAGTAAGAGTGGAGCAATGTCTACTGGCTGGGTTGAATCCAGTGGTGTGTGGTACTATCTCAATGCTAACGGCTCAATGGCAACTGGTTGGGTCAGAGATGGTAACCAATGGTATTATTTGAGTGAGAGCGGAGCAATGTCTACTGGCTGGGTTGAATCCAGTGGTGTGTGGTACTATCTCAATGCTAACGGTTCAATGGCAACTGGTTGGATAAAAGATGGAGACCATTGGTACTATCAGGAATCATCTGGTGCAATGAAGGTAAATCAATGGTTCCAAGTTGGAGACAAATGGTACTATGTCAATGAAAGCGGAAGATTAGCGGTTAATACTATAGTAGATGGTTATAAAGTTAACTCCAATGGGGAGTGGGTCAACTACTAGAACCTTGGATGTTGATGAATAACTGAGACATGTTTTGTCCGTCATAGAGATAAAAAGTTTATTTAGATAGTTTTCGTAGAAATTTCTACTTTAAGAAAAAGTCAATTTAGATGAGCTCTTATTGCCGGGTAAATGCCTTGCTAGTCGTAAATAAACTGTATATTTCCGACTTACTTAGGACTGGATACCACTAGTCGCAACTTAACAGTTCGCTTTAAGTGTTAAAATGCATATAGCTAGTTATTGGTTATATGCGTTTTTGTTCTTGATTATTTTATTATGGCTTCAAGCCA
>NZ_VMNC01000091.1:0-1692 GCF_013277505.1 Streptococcus sp. k-378
CACTGTTTTGAGGTTGCAGATGGAAGCTGACGTGGTTTGAAGAGATTTTCGAAGAGTATTAGAATAACTACCTACTCTATTTTCTATTATAGCCTCTTATTGGCCTTTTGTCTGTAAGCAACTGACCACTAGATAAAACAAAGAGAGCCTATCGCTCTCTCTGCTTGCATTTCACTCTCTGTGGAATGAAAATTATTTAGCTGCTTTTGAAAATGTTACAACGTAATTATAATCTTTCCCATTATTTTTATAGAGATAGTCTTCTTTAACAGTATAACCACGTTTACGTAATTCCTCTTTCTTGGCATCAACTTGGTTCTTGACTGCTACTTTTACTTCATCATCTGTTGAACCTTCCGCGATTTCAAGAGGAGTTCCATTGATATCTCCTAGAAAACCTGCAATATCTTTCATTTTATCAAAGTTATAAAAAACATTGACTTTGACCTTTTGAGGAGCTGATGTTACAACTTCTTCAGCTTCTACTGTTGTTCCTGCGTCTTTTGGAGCTAGTGTTTCTTCTGTTCCTACTTCTACAGATGGTTGTGTGTCTGTTGACTCACTTTCAGAGGTAATTGATGCTTCTTTTGACTCTGACGATTCTTCTGATGTGGCATTTGTTGTTCCATCTTGTGTCTCAGAATTATTTTCTTGTGAATTTACTAAGTTAGAATCAGACGAAGTCGCTTCTCCAGTTTCTTCTGTGGTGGTCAATACTTTTTCTGAGTCTGATGATGGAGCTACAGATGTTTTTCCTGTTTCTGCCATATCCGTAGCTGATGTGTTTTCAGCTGGTTCTACTTGACTTTTCTCTGTGCTTTCCGTAGATTCTACAGTCTTTGCTTCCTCTGTTGCTCCGTTACCGTGCGATGTTACATCTCTTGTTTCTGAAGACGCTTCCTGTGAATTAACATCTTTACTGTTTGTCTCTTCTATCAGATATGTTTTCGACAATATCAGCTTTTGTTTTAAATGAGGAAAGTTGAGATTCTGTCACCTCTGCTTCTTGAATTGCTGGCCCATACTGTCCAACTAAAGCCTCCGAGTCGACCTTATCTCCTAAAATTTGTGCAACAGTAATCCAGTGATGTTCATGACGAGGGTTATTAAATGCACCAAGACCTGTATAAGTATATAGAGGATTTATCAATGATTTATAATGACCAGTTTGACCTGCAACTGTCTCACCCTTTGATTTTTTAATATAATCGGCTTTTTCTGAGTACCATTGCTTAATCGCCTCTGCAAATCCTTTATAATTCCACGCCAAGTTTTCTCCAAATGTTCTAGTACCAGTCGGAAAAGCTGTCCAAATATTTTTGTCAGAGAGACGAGCATGGGCATTCGTAATAGAAGACTCAGCAGCTCTCATAAGAGCCGTTTTTTCCAGTTGTGTTGACCACTTAATCGGAACATACTTATCTACTAATTTCTCCTCAAAAGCCTCTTTACGAATCTTATTAAGAGAATCTAAGATAGCTTGTTGATCTGGTGTTAAAAATTCTCCTTTGATTCCCACCAAAACATTGCCAGCAGATGCTTGACTCACTTCCGATTTAAATACAGTCTGCACCTCCTTTTGTGGTACAGCCGGCACTTCCCCTTTCGGTATTACTGGATCTTCCGTGGTTGGTCTTGTAGCTACCGGTGCTTCTGATTTTGGTGCTGGCGCTGCTGGTGCTTCTGATTTTG
>NZ_VMNC01000091.1:1738-7054 GCF_013277505.1 Streptococcus sp. k-378
CTTCTGCTTTTGGCGCTGGTGACTCTGGTGCTTCTGCTTTTGGTTCTGATACCGTTGGCTCTTCTACTTTCGGTGCTGGAGATACGGGTGCTTCTGCTTTTGGTTCTGATACCGTTGGCTCATCCGCTTTCGGTGCTGGGGTCGCTGGCTCTTCTACTTCTGGTGCCAGTGTTGCTGGTTCTTCCGCTTTTGGCGCCGGTGACACTGGTTCTTCCACTTTTGGTGCTGGGGGCGCTGGTTCTTCCGATTTTGGTTCTGATACCATTGGCTCTTCCACTTTCGGTGCTGGCGCTTCAGAACTTGGATTTGAAACTACAGGTTGATTTGTTGTCCCTATATTTGAAAGGGCCTTGTCTACTACTGGACTTGATTCAGTTGAGTTCCCTGATTCAATTGTAGTATCTGCAGATGGAGCATGTAAAGTTTCTGATCTTGTTTCGGCTTTTGGCGCAACTGAGACTGAGGTTTCTGATTTCGATGCCGGCAATACTGACTCTTCAGCTTTCTCTGCTGACGCCGCTGGGATTTCCACAGCTACTGGTGTCGTTTGTTTAACAGTAGTCCTTTGTTCACCAGTTACAGTATCTGTTTTTGTTTCAACTTCATAACTTTGACGACTACCAGAATTATCAATCGACACTCGCTGTCTTTTTACTTCTGTATTTCCATCTTTTAGAAAAGCCTCTTCGCTAAAATACAATTTATTATTAGCAAAAATCAAATCTCTATTTGCAATACGATTTATCTCAACCAAACTATCAACAGATAGCCCTGTTGCCCCACTAATAGCACTCAATGTATCTCCCCACTTAATTGTGTAGTGTGATAAATTGTCTATATTTAAAATATCAGCTTTCACTTCCTCAACTGTTCTGGCTACCCAAACACCATCTTGTTCACTGGCTGATACAGTTGGAGATAAAAAGCCTAGCCCCAGTAGAATCACACCTGTCGCAACAATTGCACCCGTTCTTAATTTTCTAAAACCACGGAGGGATAAGCTTCCTCTAACATTTGTTTGTCTCATAATATTTATTTTTCCTCACTATTCTATATTTTCCAAGGTAGACCCTGCCTAGGTCTACTAGCCTATGTTTGCGATATGGATAGGCTTCTACAGATTTATCTATAGATTTTTATGCACAATTCCATATATAAGTTGCGAAACCCCTTTCTAATAAATTCCATAACTTTAGTATATCATATTTAACACTAAAGTACAAAGAAAGCAACTGAAAGCAATGATTTTCACCACTGCTTTCTGCTTCATGTATCATTTTAAAACTTTCAGTTGCTAGCCTCATTTTTCAGTCTAGCATCAGTATTATTCACCATCCAGCAAAAGCTCTTTTGGTTGTTTTCTAAGGAGATTGCTTGAAGCAAGCGCCATAACGAGAACCACTAGAACCAAGGCTAGGACAAAGACGATGATAAAGTCTGAAGTCTGAATAGAAATATCTAGGCTCGACAAGGTCTTGCTAAAGCCATCTACTTCTGCACCACCACCAAGGTTAGAGGCTTGAGCCGCCTTACTAGCCTGTTTGGCAACACCTGAAGTCACATTGGCAAGGACAGTGTTTCCAATTGCACGGGCAGTGTAATTAGCTAGGAAGTAAGCAGAAACTAGAGCAGGGATAGCAATCAAGATAGATTCGGTTATGAATTGCCCCAAGATACTTGCCTGCTTGAGGCCGATAGAGAGGAGAATTCCCACTTCCTTGCGACGGGCGTTGATCCAAAGGCTGAGCAAGAGGGCAAGGAGGAGAACTGAGAAGCTCAAGCTACCCCAGAAGAGGAGGTTGGCCATCTTGTACATACCAGAGATAGATTGCTCAAGAGCTGGGTAGTTAGAGGAGCTCTTGACGAGTGTGTAGCTCTTCCAGTTGATACCACTGATGCCATTCAACTCTTTCATAACATCATCCAAGTTCTTGTCTGCTGTTACAAAGAAGGTTGCGTCCCCATAAATGGCTGTGTCTTCTGTGTATCCATAAAGTTTTGCAGCAGTGTGAATGTCTGTAATAGCTGTGTTTTCGTAAAGTTCTTGTGAGTAGGTTACTGCTGACTTATTATGACCATCAAAGAGTCCCTTGATTGTCACTTCAACTGTTTCCTTGGCTCCTTTTTCATTGTCTGCATCGTAGATATTGGAGTCCAGTTTAACCTTGTCCCCTACTTTCCAGCCGTGTTTGGCTGCCAAGTCCTTGTGCAAGAGGATTTTATCCTTGTCGTCGTTGGTTAAGTGCTCTCCTTCGACTAGTTTATAAGAACCAGAGACAAACTTGTCTTCTTTAGAGGAGTCATTGACACCAGTGATCATCAAGCTACTTCCAAAACGTTTGGCACGATCAGCAGTGAAATTCTTCTTGGTTTCTGGCGTTTCAATGAGGTCATATCCAGTCAAATCTCCGATAGCGTTGATACGTTTGACATAAGACTCGATGGCCTTGTTTTCGGTGATTTTTTTGATGTCTTCACCCTTGATATTCCCAGCACCACGAGGCGTTCCTTGGTTGACGCGACGATTGATTTGCATGGAGAAGCTGTTGGTGATATTTTTAAAAGTCTCCTGAGAAGCCTTGGCAGTAGCTCCCTTGATCGACAAGCCAACCAAACTCAAGCTCGCCATGAGGAGAATAATCAGGAAGATGACAATCGATTTGAAAAACTTCCTTGTAACATAGGCAAATGCGTTGTGTAACATAGGTTCCCTTTCTAGATTTTATTCTATTTTATAGTTTGAACAGAAAAAGTTCGTATTATTTCGTAGTATTTCGAGTTTCAGTCAGTTTCTTATCTTTCAACTCAAGTGTAATATCTGATGCTTGTGCCACTTCTTTGCTGTGGGTTACGACGATGACACATTTACCTGTTTTCTGGGCAAGTGATTTGAGCAGTTCGACAATATCTCCAGCAGTTTTAGGATCCAGATTTCCTGTTGGCTCATCAGCTAGAATAACTGGAGCTTCTGAGACCAAACTGCGAGCAATGGCAACACGTTGCTGTTGACCACCTGATAACTGGAGAACATTCCGCTTGATCTGATTTTCATCTAAACCAAGCTCAAGTAGTGTATCCTTGCTTGCCTTTTTGTTGACCAAGCGGATATTTTCCAGTGGAGAAAGATAATCTATCAAGTTATAATTTTGAAATACCAGGGAAATATGGTGCATACGATGGTAGGAATACCCCTTCTTACGAATATCCTCTCCTTGGAAAAGAATCGAACCTTCAACAGGACTATCTAAACCAGCAAGTAGGGACAAGAGAGTGGATTTCCCCGCTCCTGACTCCCCAATAATACTGTAAAATTTCCCAGGTTCAAAATGATAATTGATCTGATATAGGACTGCCTCAGCAGTGTTCTTATAACGGTAGTTAAGGTCTTGTAATTGTAATAAAGTCATGATTTCTCCTTCTTAACTAATAGATGATAAAATTTCTTTCGGCGATTTTCTAAATAAGAATAGGAAGCAAAGGGCTACAGATAAGCAACTAAGCAGAACTAAAAAAACATAGGATTCTGCAAAAGATAGGATGCTGGTTGATAAACTGCTTGCTTTAGCTAGCGTGTCTTGTAAGCTTGCCTGTTCTCCACTTGCTAGTAGGGTTTGGAGTAGGTAAGATGTGATTGCGTTGTCTGCAGCAAATGCTGGAAGCAAAGCACCGAGAGAGACCAAAACTACCTCTAAACAGAACTGTAGGAAGATTGAGGTCTTGCCTTTTCCAAGTGCCAGTAAAATCCCCACTTCGTAGACCCTTTCTCTCAACCAGAGAGACAAAACAAGAATTAAGGCCCCTGCTCCTGCTATCAACATCCCATAAAGGAAGATGGTCAGGAAGGTTTGGAAAGTTGCAACTGAGTCTTTGATTTGTTCAAAGGCCTTATTTTCCTTCTCAACTTGGTATCCTTGACTTTCCAAGGCTAAGTTTTCCACCTGCTCCATGAGTCCGTCCATTTCCTTGGGATTTTCTACATAGAAGCGCGCTGCACTGACTAGAGATTCACTATTTCCCAAAAGGCTTTGGCTACTTTCATAGTCTGTAAAGACTTGATTTTCACTGAAGTCAGAAGACAAGCCTGTGAATTTCTCCTGTTTTTTACCAGAAAAGATGCCAACAATTTCAAACTCAACTGTTTGTCCTTTACCAGCTTCGGACTGACCAGCATCTAAGGCAATCTTGTCATGAAGCGAAAGACCATTCTTCTTAGCCAACTCTTCGTGAATGAGAATTTTCTTGGAATCCCCTTTTTGAAGATGTCTCCCTTCTTTTAGATTGAAAGCTGAACTGGTAAAGGTCACATCCTTGGATGAATCCTCCAGAGCTGTTAAGCTAACCAAGTTCTTGTCCGCAGCTGACAAATCATCACGTTCAACGCTCTGCTCGCCACTCACCGCTTCCTTGTCTTTCAGTTTTGCGACCGTCTCCAGTTCAGGAGAGACATTTTCCAGTCCCTTAACCTTGCTCACGGATGCTAGGTCTGACAACTTGAAGGTCTGACCATTTTCTATCTTCTTAATAGAAAAAGATGTATTGAGTGATTTGTAAAGATTGGTTTCAACTGTTTTGTTGGACTTCATCAGCGTCAAACAGGCTGAAATTCCAGCCAATAGGACCAATAAAATCAGAAATAAAATAAAACTTCTCAGTCGTTTTCTGCTGACATAAGCCCAAGATCTTTGGATTGGATTCATTTGTCACCTCCATATTTGTAAGACTATTATAAAACCCAAATATGAAATGTTTATGAAATACGAAAAAAATATCGAGTAGGGGATAATCTCTAGTCCCTCTCACACCACCGTACGTGCCGTTCGGCATACGGCGGTTCAACTAACTTTTAAAGCATGTCGTTCAAGGTCATAATCCAAACACAAAATCAGTCCACGTTTTTCTTAGGCTAAAAGAGTCCACTGGACTCTTTTACTCCGTCCCATAACCAATGATTTAATAGCGCGTTCAGCTAGATTATTGGAAAGGACCAGATGCCCGTCTTTCAATAGAAATCACGACTTTCTGATGAATTTATTTTGGGAGTGATAGAAAAGCCCTTCATAAGCCAGTCTACTTGTTCAGGCGTGAGAGCTTTGATATCCTTTTCTGTACTGGGCCAAGTCAGTCTGCCGCTCTCAAAGCGTTTATATAGTAGCCAAAATCCTTGACCATCCCAGTAAAGGGATTTAAAGCGGTCTTTACGTCCACCACAAAAGAGAAAGACTTGACCTGAAAAGGGATTTAATTCAAAGTGGGTTTTAATGAGATAAGCCAGTGAATCAATGCCTTGTCTCATATCCGTTTTCCCACACACGAGAT
>NZ_VMNC01000092.1:0-41115 GCF_013277505.1 Streptococcus sp. k-378
GTGCTTTGAGCAGCCTGCGGCTCGCTTCCTAGTTTGCTTTTTGATTTTCATTGAGTATAACAAACAAGAAAGAGAATGGTTAAGAACGTGCAGGAACCAGTGAAATTATTTCAATACAATACCCTTGGAGCCTTGATGGCTGGCCTTTATGGTGGGACCATGACAGTAGGAGAATTGCTAGAGCATGGAGACCTTGGTTTGGGAACCTTGGATTCCATTGATGGGGAATTGATTGTCTTGGATGGCAAGGCTTATCAAGCCAAAGGCTCAGGAGAGCAACCGGAAATTGTAGAAGTATCACCAGATGCCCTTATTCCTTACGCAGCAGTAGTACCACATCAGGCAGAGGTCATTTTCCGCCAGCGCTTTGAGATGACAGACAAGGAATTGGAAGAACGGATTGAGTCTTATTATGACGGGGAAAATCTTTTCCGCTCTATCAAGATTCGTGGGGAATTTTCACATATGCATGTGCGCATGATTCCTAAGTCGGCACCAGATACCAAGTTTGCTGATGTCGCAACCCATCAACCTGAATATAGTCGTGACAATGTGGCAGGAACCATCGTTGGTTTCTGGACGCCAGAGATTTTCAATGGGGTCAGTTTGGCAGGATATCATCTACATTTTATCTCAGATGATTTGACCTTCGGTGGGCATGTTATGGACTTTGTTATCAAGGAAGGCATTATCGAGGTGGGAGCTATTGACCAGTTGGACCAACGTTTCCCAGTCCAAGATCGTCAATACTTGTTTGCTAAGTTCAATGTTGATGAGATGAAAAAAGATATTGAAAAGGCAGAATAGGAGAAGAAAATGACCATTCATATTATCATTACCATGTTGCTGTTGCTGGCTTTCTTGATAGGGAGCATTTGGTATGCCAAAAAGAAATACCAGATTAATATAGCTGTCTTGGGCTTGGGTGCTGTTGCCTTCTTTGTCTCTTCACAGATTTTGGAAAAACTGGTGCATATCTTAGTTTTGCATCCTCAAAAAGACGGTAGTATTGCCCTCTTGCAAGATCATCCGCTTGTCTATATCATCTATGTATGGCCTAGCCATGGCAGCATTTTTTGAGGAAACTGCTCGTCTTGTTTTCTTCAAATGGTTGGAGAAAAAGAGAAGTTTGGAAAAGGCAGATGCCTTGGCCTATGGACTGGGGCATGGTGGCTTGGAATTGATTTTCCTAGGCCTTGCTAGTTTGCTCAATCTCTACATCGTTCTCTCAGCAGTTCAAACGCAGAATCCACAGGTCATGCAATTGCTGTCTGAAAATATGTTGAAAACTATCCAGTCGCTATCAGTCTGGCAGATTTATTTGCTTGGTTTTGAGCGAATCTTGGCCCTAGGTTTCCAATTACTCTTGACTGTTTGGGTTTACCAAGCTGTTCGCCAGAAGAAATGGATTTATCTCCTAGCAGCCTATGGCCTACATGCCTTCTTTGATCTGGCACCATCTCTAGTCCAAGTTGGCTGGTTGACTAATCCAGTCTTGGTTGAAGTTGTCCTAGCACTTGAACTTGTTCTAGTCGCCTATGGAACCAAGGCAATCTTTTGCAAAAAATCATAAGAAAAGGGGGCAACCTCTTTTTTTGTTTAAAATAAGCTCAAGATTTTTTTAGGGTCGTCAAATGGTTTTAAAAATGGTATAATGGAATGAATTTTGTAAAAGGAAGAGTGACATGTCTGTAAGAGAAAAAATGCTTGAAATCTTAGAAGGAATTGATATCCGTTTTAAGGAACCCTTGCATAGCTATAGTTATACAAAAGTAGGTGGAGAGGCCGATTATTTGGTCTTTCCACGAAATCGTTTTGAGTTGGCGCGCCTTGTGAAATTTGCCAATCAAGAAAATATTCCTTGGATGGTTTTTGGCAATGCCAGCAATATCATCGTTCGTGATGGTGGAATTCGTGGATTTGTCATCTTGTGCGACAAGCTCAATAATGTTTCCGTTGATGGCTATACCATCGAAGCTGAAGCTGGTGCTAACTTGATTGAAACAACTCGCATTGCCCTTCGTCATAGTTTGACTGGCTTTGAGTTTGCTTGTGGCATTCCAGGAAGCGTCGGTGGTGCTGTCTTTATGAATGCGGGTGCCTATGGTGGCGAGATTGCTCACATCTTGCAGTCTTGTAAGGTCTTGACCAAGGATGGAGAAATAGAGACCCTGTCTGCTAAAGATTTGGCTTTTGGTTACCGCCACTCAGCCATTCAAGAGTCTGGTGCAGTTGTCTTGTCAGCTAAATTTGCCCTAGCCCCAGGAACCCATCAGGTTATCAAGCAGGAAATGGACCGCTTGACGCACCTACGTGAACTCAAGCAACCTTTAGAATATCCATCTTGTGGCTCGGTCTTTAAGCGTCCAGTCGGGCATTTTGCAGGTCAATTAATTTCAGAAGCTGGCTTGAAAGGCTATCGTATCGGTGGTGTTGAAGTGTCTGAAAAACACGCAGGTTTTATGATTAATGTTGCTGACGGAACGGCTAAAGACTACGAAGACTTGATTGAGTCTGTTATCGAAAAAGTAAAGGAACACTCTGGCGTCACTCTTGAGAGAGAAGTCCGTATTTTAGGTGAAAGCAAGTAGGAAGCTGTAGTTGAAAAGCTGCTGCTATGTCATGGAAAGGGGGTGAAAGCCTATCGTTAGTGCAGAAGAATGTAGGCAGTTTAATCTCCTACACGAGGTAGTGGCGACCTGACAGAGCCCTGATCTGTTAATCTATGAAAAAGAAGGAATAAATGACAATTGAAAAAACCAATCATTGAATTCAAAAACGTCTCTAAAGTTTTTGAAGACAGCAACACCAAGGTTCTCAAAGACATCAACTTTGAGTTGGAAGAAGGGAAATTCTATACCCTTCTAGGCGCATCTGGTTCAGGGAAATCAACTATCCTAAACATCATTGCAGGTTTACTGGATGCGACGACAGGAGATATTTTACTGGACGGTGTCCGCATCAATGACATCCCAACCAACAAGCGAGACGTCCATACGGTCTTCCAATCCTATGCCTTGTTTCCACATATGAATGTGTTTGAAAATGTTGCCTTTCCACTCCGCTTGCGTAAGATTGACAAGAAAGAAATTGAGCAGCGTGTAGCAGAAGTTCTCAAGATGGTTCAGTTGGAAGGTTATGAAAAACGTTCCATCCGCAAACTTTCTGGAGGACAACGCCAGCGTGTGGCTATTGCCCGTGCTATCATCAACCAACCCCGTGTGGTTTTGTTGGACGAGCCTCTGTCAGCTCTGGACTTGAAATTGCGGACAGACATGCAGTACGAGCTCCGTGAATTGCAACAACGATTGGGCATTACCTTTGTCTTTGTCACTCACGATCAGGAAGAAGCCCTGGCCATGAGTGACTGGATTTTTGTTATGAATGATGGCGAGATTGTCCAGTCTGGAACACCTGTGGACATCTACGATGAGCCGATCAACCACTTTGTTGCTACCTTTATCGGTGAGTCAAATATCTTGCCAGGAACCATGATTGAGGACTACTTGGTTGAGTTTAACGGCAAACGCTTCGAAGCGGTCGATGGTGGGATGAAACCAAATGAGCCTGTTGAGGTTGTTATTCGTCCAGAGGACTTGCGGATTACCCTTCCTGAAGAAGGCAAGCTCCAAGTTAAGGTCGATACCCAGCTCTTCCGTGGGGTGCACTATGAAATTATCGCCTATGATGAGCTTGGAAATGAATGGATTATCCACTCGACTCGCAAGGCCATTGTGGGTGAGGAAATCGGTCTGGACTTTGAACCAGAAGACATCCACATCATGCGTCTCAATGAAACCGAGGAAGAGTTCGATGCTCGTATCGAGGAGTACGTAGAAATCGAAGAGCAAGAAGCAGGTCTGATCAATGCAATCGAGGAGGAAAGAGATGAAGAAAACAAGCTCTAAACTCTTTGTAGTGCCCTATATGCTCTGGATCGCCCTCTTTGTGTTGGCACCCTTGGTCTTGATTTTCGGACAATCTTTTTTCAACATTGAAGGCCAGTTTAGTTTAGAAAACTATAGATCTTACTTTGCGTCACAAAACTTGACTTATCTCAAAATGAGTTTCAACTCAGTGCTTTATGCAGGAATTGTAACCCTAGTGACACTGCTTATCAGCTATCCAACAGCCCTCTTTTTGACCCGTCTCAAGCACCGTCAACTCTGGCTCATGCTGATTATCCTGCCAACCTGGATCAATTTGCTCCTTAAAGCCTATGCCTTTATCGGAATTTTTGGTCAGAATGGCTCTATTAACCAATTCTTGGAATTTATCGGAATCGGCTCACAACAGTTGCTCTTTACCGATTTCTCCTTTATCTTTGTCGCAAGCTACATCGAGCTTCCCTTTATGATATTGCCGATTTTCAATGTCTTGGATGATATGGACAACAATCTCATCAATGCCAGCTATGACCTAGGTGCGACCAAGTGGGAGACCTTCCGTCATGTCATCTTCCCTCTATCGATGAATGGGGTGAGAAGTGGGGTCCAATCGGTCTTTATCCCCAGCTTGAGTCTCTTCATGCTGACCCGTTTGATTGGTGGGAACCGCGTTATCACACTAGGTACAGCCATTGAGCAGAATTTTCTAACCAATGACAACTACGGTATGGGTTCAACCATCGGTGTAATTCTCATCTTGACCATGTTCATCACCATGTGGGTGACCAAGGAAAGGAGAGAACGATGAAAAAATTTGCCAACCTTTATCTGGGACTGGTCTTTCTGGTCCTCTACCTGCCTATCTTTTACTTGATTGGCTATGCCTTTAATGCTGGTGATGATATGAATAGCTTTACAGGTTTTAGCTGGACTCACTTTGAAACCATGTTTGGAGATGGGAGACTCATGCTGATTTTGGCTCAGACATTTTTCTTGGCCTTCCTATCAGCCTTGATAGCGACCATTATCGGGACTTTTGGTGCCATTTACATCTACCAGTCTCGTAAGAAATACCAAGAAGCCTTTCTATCACTCAATAATATCCTCATGGTTGCGCCTGACGTTATGATTGGTGCTAGCTTCTTGATTCTCTTTACCCAACTCAAGTTTTCACTTGGCTTTTTGACCGTTCTATCTAGTCACGTGGCCTTCTCCATTCCTATCGTGGTCTTGATGGTCTTGCCTCGACTCAAGGAAATGAATGGCGACATGATTCATGCGGCCTATGACTTGGGAGCTAGTCAATTTCAGATGTTTAAGGAAATCATGCTTCCTTACCTGACTCCGTCTATCATTGCTGGTTATTTCATGGCCTTCACCTATTCGTTAGATGACTTTGCCGTGACCTTCTTTGTAACAGGAAATGGCTTTTCAACCCTATCAGTCGAGATTTACTCTCGTGCTCGCAAGGGGATTTCGCTAGAAATCAATGCCCTGTCTGCCCTTGTCTTTCTCTTTAGTATTATCCTAGTTGTTGGCTATTACTTTATCTCACGTGAGAAGGAGGAGCAAACATGAAAAAACTCTATTCATTTTTAGCAGGAATTGCAGCTATTATCCTGGTTTTGTGGGGAATTGCGACGCATCTAGACAGTAAAATCAATAGCCGAGATAGTCAAAAACTGGTTATCTATAACTGGGGAGACTATATCGATCCAGAACTCTTGGAGCAATTCACAGAAGAAACAGGAATCCAAGTTCAGTACGAGACTTTTGACTCCAACGAAGCCATGTATACCAAGATCAAGCAGGGTGGAACGACCTACGATATTGCCATTCCTAGTGAATACATGATTAACAAGATGAAGGACGAAGACCTCTTGGTACCGCTTGACTATTCAAAACTTGAAGGTCTTGAAAATATCGGACCGGAGTTCTTCAACCAGTCCTTTGACCCAGGAAATAAATACTCTATCCCTTACTTCTGGGGAACACTGGGAATTGTCTACAATGAAACCATGGTAGAGGAAGCGCCTGAGCATTGGGATGACCTCTGGAAGCCAGAGTATAAGAACTCTATCATGCTCTTTGATGGGGCGCGTGAAGTGCTGGGTCTAGGGCTCAATTCCCTCGGCTACAGCCTCAACTCCAAGGATCCCCAGCAGTTGGAAGAGACAGTGGATAAGCTCTACAAACTGACTCCCAATATCAAGGCTATCGTTGCCGACGAGATGAAGGGCTACATGATTCAGAACAACGCTGCTATCGGTGTGACCTTCTCTGGGGAAGCTAGCCAAATGCTAGAAAAAAACGAAAATCTACGCTATGTGGTACCGACTGAGGCTAGCAACCTTTGGTTTGACAATATGGTCATTCCCAAAACAGTCAAAAACCAAGACGCAGCCTATGCCTTTATCAACTTTATGTTGAAACCCGAAAATGCCCTCAAAAATGCAGAGTATGTCGGCTATTCAACACCAAACCTACCAGCTAAGGAACTGCTCCCAGAGGAAACAAAGGAAGATAAGGCCTTCTATCCCGATGTTGAAACCATGAAACACCTAGAAATTTATGAGAAATTTGACCATAAATGGACAGGGAAATATAGCGACCTCTTCCTACAGTTTAAAATGTATCGGAAGTAGGAGATAAACGTAAGAAGACGAATCAGTCAAGCTGGTTCGTTTTTTAGAAAAAATAGAAATTATGGTATAATAGTTTTAGGCAGAGAGTTATTAGTATTGTTTATAGCATCTCTGAAACTCTAATTCCAAAGGAGTTCAAAATGAGCCAGACTACGCAAATGCATATATATATATAACCTAATAAAAAATGCAAAAAATATAGATTGAAACCTACTGAAAATTCAGTAGGCTTTTTGCGTTTCTTGGAGGTATCTAATGGCTAAAAAGTTATTAAATATCACTGAGATTGAGGATAGAACTAAGGTTTTAGTAGAGAATCTTAATAAATCGACATTCATTATTGAATTTGTTTCATTGTTTGACATTACTAAAACGACCATAACAAGAGCAAGTAAAGTGGCATCTGATGATTTTATAATAAAAAACAAATTGTATTTTCGTAAAGTTGAAAATCAGCCATTACTTACTCTGACTGAGATTGATAAAGAGTTGGAGGATCAGGTTCGTAAATCTCGATTTATTATTACAACAGATTTTCAAGAATTATATGCAAAGGATACACAGACAGGGCTAACTCTAGCAATTTCTTTTAATGATTTACCAGCCCATTGTGATTTCTTCTTACCTTGGAATGGTATTGAAAAGATTGATTATGATAAGGAAAATCCTGCTGATGTAAAAGCGGCAGAGCGTTTCACCAAACTTTATGATGAACTAATTTCTATCAATCCTGAACTAGCAATCACTGAAACTGATGGTAAATCATTTAATCTATTTTTGATTCGTGTTCTTTTTCTACTATTTGCAGAAGATACAAATATTATCTCCAAGGGAGCTTTCACAAATGTTATTAAGATGAGGACATCCGAAGATGGTTCTGACTTGAATGAGTGTGTTAGAAAACTATTTACTGTTTTAGATATGCCTGAATTTAGTCGTCAGAATTTGGAGTCATGGTTATCAGATTTTCCTTATGTAAATGGTAAGCTTTTTTCAGAGCCACATCATGACCTTATTTTCAATAAAAGAACTCGTCAATTACTCATTGAAGCAGGAGAATTGCTAAACTGGAATGAAATCAATCCAGATATTTTGGGATCAATGATTCAAACCGTGGCAAATGCAGAAGCAAGATCAACATCGGGTATGCACTATACTAGCGTGCCTAATATTATGAAGGTCATCAAACCACTATTTTTAGATAATCTACGAGCAACATTTACGGAATTAGAAGAACGAGCTGATTACTATATAGGAGGTGGTGACTTTAGTGAGGAACATCGTCGCAAGGAATTACGACAAATCTTACCCAAGTTAGAAGAGTTACTCACTCGTATGGCCTCTATCAAGTTTTTAGATCCTGCTTGTGGTTCTGGAAATTTCCTCATCATTACCTATAAAGAACTTCGTCGTTTAGAAATCAATATCTTAGTCAAACAGCGTGAAATTCGTGAAGCTTTAAATGAAAAATCTGTTTATCAAGGGGAATTGATTGCTGATGCATCTAAGATTTCTCTATCCCAGTTTTCAGGAATTGAATTGGATGATTTCGCTCATGAAGTAGCAAGGTTATCCTTATATATAGCGGAACACCAGATGAATGTGGAGATGGAAGAAGCACTTGCTGATGTCCATCCAAGGCTACTCCCCTTAAGAGAAGCTGGGAATATCGTTTGTGGGAATGCCCTAAGAATTGACTGGGCAACTGTGTTGAATGCTAAGACAGATGACGAAGTTTATATATTTGGGAATCCGCCGTATATAGGAAGCAGGCGACAATCAAATGAACAAAAAATGGATATGAGTGTTCTGTTTAATAAGGTAAATGGTTATCGCCAATTAGATTATATTGCAGGTTGGTTTATAAAAGGTGCAAGATTTATCAATAATTTTGTTGCAAAAGTTGCCTTTGTAACAACAAATTCTATCAACCAAGGACAACAAGTTGCTGTTTTATGGACAGAAATATTCAATTTAGATGTAGAAATTTCATTTGCTTATTCATCTTTTAAATGGAATAATAGTGCAGCACATAATGCGGGTGTTACAGTAGCTATAATTGGATTGTCAAGATTGAGTGGACAAACTAAGAGATTGTTTAATCAGGATGGAGAAGTACGAGAGGCAAGTCATATCAATGCTTATCTTACTGTGGGTGAAGATACTCTAGTATCTCAGAGGAGTCGTTCCTTATCTAATTTCCCACCTATGTATTTTGGAAATCAACCCAATGATGGGGGAGGTCTCATTCTATCAGTTGAAGAATATAGAAGTATTATCGTAGAATATCCAGAGTTAGTTGATGTAATTAAGATGTTTGGTGGAGGTCAAGAATTTATAAATGGAGGATTTCGATACATTTTATGGTTGAATGAAGAAACCTATAAAATACATCAGCAAAATAGTTTTGTATCAAAACGTATGGATTTGGTTAAACAACATAGATTATCAAGTCAACGTGAAGCAACTAATGAGTTAGCAGTTACTCCTTGGAAATTTGGATTTTATCATGAGTTGGCAGACATTTCTATTGTTGTTCCGTGTACCTCATCAGAGTCTAGAGATTATGTACCTATGGGATTTGTAGGAGATGATACGGTCATATCTAATTCCGCCATGGTTATTTACAATGCTCCTATCTGGCTTCTTGGTATCTTAGAATCCAAAATGCATATGGTTTGGCTTCGTTCAATTGGTGGTAAATTAAAGACAGATTATCGTTATTCAGCTGGGCTGGTCTATAATACATTCCCAATTCCTGAACTTTCAGATAGTCGGAAAAATATGCTTGAAGAAGCTGTTTTTGAAATGCTGGATGTTAGAGAAGAAGAAGGTGGAACCTTAGCTGAATTGTACGGTGGAGCTAATAAACCGATGAACGAACGTCTTCGTCAAGCACATGAAAAAATTGATGGTATCGTAGAACGCGCCTACCAGCAAAAGCCTTTTGAATCAGATGAAGAAGGGCTCAGTGTCTTATTGAACCTGTATAAAGAAATGACAGAAAAGGAAGCGAAATGACCTCAAATATATTTGAAATTAATTACAATGGTACAGGTGCTAGTCAATCAAATAATGCACTTGGAATGCGTGAAATGCAGGAGCGGGTATATGCTAAGAGATCTTCTCAACACTTACTGATTAAGGCGCCTCCTGCCTCTGGTAAGTCGAGAGCTCTGATGTTTATTGCTCTTGATAAACTACATGCTCAAGGTCTGAAAAAAGCTATCATAGCTGTTCCAGAAAGATCTATCGGAAAATCCTTTCGTTCAACAAAATTGACAGATTATGGTTTTTACTGGGATTGGGAAGTTTTTCCAAAAAATAATTTGACTGAACAAGGAACCAGTAAAAGTAAGGTAAAACAGTTTGTAGACCTTATGCATTCAGAGTCTCCTGATGATAGAGTTTTAATCTGTACGCATGCCACCTTGCGTTTTGCCTTTGAACAGCTGGCTGATAGTGATTTTAATGACGTTCTTTTAGCTATCGATGAATTTCATCATGTATCTCAAGATGATAATTCAGTTTTAGGAAATGCCTTAAGAAACATATTAGCCAATTCAACAGCCCATGTAGTGGCTATGACAGGGTCTTATTTCCGTGGAGATTCTGTACCTATTTTGGCACCTGAAGATGAGCAAAAATTCGACAAGGTATCCTATACTTATTATGAACAGTTGGAGGGGTACAAATATCTGAAAAGTTTTTCCATGGGTTATAACTTTTATCGTGGTCGTTACACGGATGCTTTGCACGAAGTACTGGACACGAGCAAGAAAACTATTATTCATATCCCAAATGTAAATTCAGGTGAATCAACCAAGGATAAGTATGATGAAGTTGACCGAATTTTAGACGAACTGGGGCAAGCCGTTCCAGATCCTAAGACTGGATTATGGTTGGTTACTGAGGAAACAGGTCGTGTATTGAAGGTTGCTGACCTTGTCACAGAAGAAGGGCGTGAAAAAGTGCAGGGTTACCTAAATAAGATGACCAGTTTAGATGATCTCGATATCATTATCGCACTTGGTATGGCTAAAGAAGGTTTTGACTGGCCTTATGCTGAGTATGCTTTGACGATTGGCTATCGTCAGTCGCTAACAGAAATTGTTCAAATTATAGGTCGAGTAACACGGGATAGTTCCAATAAGTCACATGCTCAATTTACCAATCTCATTTCTCAACCAGATGCTCAAGATGATGAAGTTTTCTTTGCTGTGAATAATGTTATGAAGGCTATTACAGCTAGTCTATTGATGGAGTCTGTTTTAGCACCAAATTTCAAGTTCAAACGAAAAGACCGAGAAGACCAGAAATCTTCTGGTGCCGAAATGTTTGTGAAAGGTTTAAAAGAGCCTAGTACTCAAAGAACAAAGGATATCATAGAAAATGATTTGAATGACTTACGTGCTAGTATATTGCAAGAACCGCGTATCCAATCTGCAATTGCTGCGAGAACGGATGCAGAAGTCATTAATAAGCAGATGATTCCAGCTATCATTAAGCAAATCTATCCTGACTTAAGTGGGGCTGAAGTTGAAGAAGTTCGTCAGCAGTTTATTAGTCAATCGGTAGTTCAATCAGCTGAACGGAAAGAGGGAGTGGGGCAAACAGATTTCCTAAAAATGGCAGATAAATTTGTGAATATTGATGACTTATCTATTGATTTGATTGATCAGATCAATCCTTTCCAGAGAGCTTACGAAGTTATATCACGTGAAATTGATGCTCCGACTTTGCGTCTAATACAAGATTATATGGATGGTCAGAAGATGGAGTTTTCTGAAGAAGAACTGTTAATTCTTTATCCTCAAATTAAGCAATTTTTGAAAGAAAATGGTCGTCATCCAGATAAATTAAGTAACGATAAGTACGAACAGAGACTTGCTTATGCTTTGTTACAATTGTCTCAGATGAAGTTGAAGATGGAGAGCGGTAATGACTGATTTCAAAAGCTTAAATGATATTTTTAATGATTCTGATTTTGAATATTTAATAGCTCCTTTAAAACCTAAGAAAAAAATAGTTACAGATCATGAAGTAGAGAAATTTTTAGAAATTATAGATTGGGTGAGAGAAAATAATGGGCAAGAGCCACAAAAGTCTAGAAACATTAAAGAACGCAGTTTATTTTCTCGATTGAATGGTATTAGAAAATCTCCTGATAGCATCCGAAAGTTAGAACCTTATGATGAATTTGGGCTACTAAAAATAGATATAGTTGAGTCCGAGACCCCTATTTCAAGTCCTGCTAGTTTAACAGATATTTTATCAGATGAATTGTTTGAGTCAGTAAATAGTGCTGAAAAATCGTTATTTGATGTCTCACGTTATAAACGAACGATTCAAGCGCGTGATAAAACACGAACACGCAAACGGATGGTAAATTTTGAAGATTATCAAGGATTATTTACTCGTGTTCATGATGAAATTAGTGAAGGTCGCCGTCAAGTCAGAAAGTCTGATGTGATAAAAGAAAAAGAAATTAAACCAGGTATGTTCTATGTGGATAATGGAGTAATGGTTTATGTTGTTTCTAAAGGAGAAGACTTCACTGACAAGAATGGCTATACAAACGCTGAACTTCATCTCGTATATGAAAATGGTACAGAAAATAAGAAGGCCTTACTCCGTTCTTTTGTCTCAAATTTACACGATAGAACCCGACATGGACGAATGGTAACCGAATTGATAGATGATGTGATGATTGGCATTAGTCTGGGTGAACGAATTACAACTGGATATATCTATGTGTTGAAATCCTTGAGTGGCAACCCTCAAATTGCCAACATCAGTAATCTCTATAAAATCGGTTTTACACAGGATCAAATTGAAAAACGGTTAGCAAATGCAGAAAGAGAAGGAACCTATCTTTATGCTCCTGTCCGTTTAGTGGCTAGTTTTGAGGTTCAGAATTTTAGCGCTCTAAAATTAGAAACGACTCTTCATCATTATTTTGCAGACAAGCAGTTAGACATAGAATTAGTAGCACCAAATGGAGAGAACTTTGTCCCTAAAGAATGGTTTCTAGTATCGCTAGATGAGATCCAAAAAGTGATTGAAAAAATTGGCTTTGAAATTAGATTTAGATAAAGAAAGACACTATTTATAAGATTATTTAATATTTAGAGAACACAAAAGAAGAAAGTAGAGAAAAGAGAATGAAGTTATTAAAGGGTTTGGGCATTGCCTTGGTATTGTTTTACATGGTTATATTTATTGGAGTCAACTTCGTGACTGTTGGGGTTGATAGTGATAAAAAAGTAGAAACAACCAAAGAGACACAAAGGTATGAATTGTTAGATTATAAAGCAGAACTGGAAGACGCTAAGATTTTAGGAAAGTTCTGGAATAAGGAAGGTTACTATATTGTGGTATATGATAATGCTACAAAAGCCCCAGAATTGTTCAAGGTAGAGTTTTCTGAGTGGAAGCGTATGAATATAGGGGAACTATACTAGAAATAAATTAAATATTACTACTTACATTTCGAAAATAGTAGTTAAATTTGCAAAATATCTTCTCGCCTACCGCACTACTATTAGTTAAGATCATTTCCAGTTGACGCAAGCTTAAAAAAACGTTATAATAAGAAAGTTGAGAATTGATTTTCTCTTGTCTTAGTCCAGAGAAATGGCGGTGCTGCGAGCCATCTAAGCTAGGAAGTCATGCTACTCAATTTAACAATTGCATAAGAATAAGAGAATGACAAGTTCATTGAATGAAGGTGGTACCGCGGTTTTTCGCCCTTCGTGATGTGAGCTTGTCTTTTGATTTTTTGGAGGTGTTGATGAAAACATTTCTTGTCAAACAAAAGTTTCGTCTTGGAGGCGAACGCTTCGCTATCAAGGATGACAGGGGAGAAATCGCCTATCAGGTGGAGGGATCATTTTTTAAGATTCCCAAAACTTTTACCATATATGATGCTAATGGTGAACAGGTCAGTCAGATCAGTAAAGAAATCTTGACCTTGCTTCCTCGTTTTGAGATTCAGCTTCGGGATGGCTCGAGTTTCGTCATTCGTAAGAAGTTGACCTTCTGGCGAGATAAGTATGAGTTTGATAATCTAGGTCTTCGTATCGAGGGCAATATCTGGGATTTGGATTTCAAATTGCTGGATGATCGCGATCAGCTGATTGCGGAAATTAAGAAGGAACTCTTCCATCTGACCTCTACCTATACCGTAACGGTTCTTGAGGACGCTTATGCAGACCTAGTCATTTCCCTCTGCGTCGCCATTGACTATGTGGAGATGCTGGAAAGCCAATCACATTAAACAAGTAAATAAGGAGACAATATGAAACAACTATCTAGTGCACAAGTACGCCAAATGTGGCTTGATTTCTGGGCGACCAAAGGTCACTCAGTAGAACCATCAGTAAGTTTGGTTCCTGTAAATGACCCAACTCTTTTGTGGATCAACTCTGGGGTAGCAACCCTTAAGAAATACTTTGACGGGACCATCATCCCTGAAAATCCACGTATTACCAATGCCCAAAAAGCCATCCGTACCAACGACATCGAAAACGTAGGGAAGACTGCACGTCACCATACCATGTTTGAAATGTTGGGGAACTTCTCTATCGGGGACTACTTCCGTGATGAAGCTATCACTTGGGCTTATGAGCTTTTGACAAGCCCTGAGTGGTTTGACTTCCCAGCTGAGAAACTTTACATGACTTACTATCCAGATGATAAAGATTCTTACAACCGCTGGATTGAAGTGGGAGTGGATCCAAGTCACTTGATTCCAATCGAGGACAACTTCTGGGAAATCGGTGCTGGGCCTTCTGGACCTGATACAGAAATCTTCTTTGACCGTGGAGAAGCCTTTGACCCAGAAAATATTGGTATTCGCCTTCTAGCAGAAGATATCGAAAACGACCGTTATATCGAAATCTGGAACATCGTGTTATCACAATTTAACGCAGACCCTGCTGTTCCTCGTAGCGAATACAAGGAATTGCCACATAAGAACATTGATACGGGCGCTGGTTTGGAGCGTTTGGTGGCCGTTATCCAAGGGGCTAAGACCAACTTTGAAACGGACCTCTTCATGCCGATTATCCGTGAAGTCGAGAAATTGTCTGGTAAGGTTTATGACCAAGATGGCGACAACATGAGCTTCAAGGTCATCGCTGACCACATCCGTTCACTTTCATTTGCCATCGGTGATGGTGCCCTTCCAGGAAATGAAGGTCGTGGTTATGTCCTTCGTCGTCTTCTCCGTCGTGCTTCTATGCATGGTCAAAAATTGGGAATCAACGAGCCTTTCCTTTACAAACTCGTTCCAACCGTTGGAAAAATCATGGAAAGCTACTACCCAGAAGTGCTTGAAAAACGTGACTTTATCGAAAAAATTGTTAAGAGCGAGGAAGAGTCATTTGCTCGTACCCTTCACTCAGGTCAACACTTTGCCCAAGGCATTGTAGCAGATTTGAAAGAAAAAGGTCAATCTGTCATTGCTGGTTCAGATGTATTTAAACTTTACGACACTTATGGATTCCCAGTTGAACTGACTGAAGAAATCGCTGAAGAAGCTGGCATGACTGTGGATTGTGAAGGCTTTGAAGCAGCCATGAAAGAACAGCAAGAACGCGCGCGTGCATCAGCTGTCAAGGGTGGCTCAATGGGTATGCAAAATGAAACCCTTCAAAACATCACTGTAGAAAGTGTCTTCAACTACAATGCTAGCCAATTGTCTTCTAAATTGGTGGCTATCGTGGCTGACAATGCAGAAGTAGAAGCTGTATCAGAAGGAACTGCCTCACTTATCTTTGCGGAAACGCCATTCTATGCTGAAATGGGTGGACAGGTCGCTGACCACGGACAAATCTTGGATGAGTCAGGTAAGGTCGTGGCTACTGTGACCAATGTTCAAAAAGCACCAAACGGACAAGCTCTTCATACAGTTGAAGTCCTTGCACCGCTTGCATTGAACCAAGAATATACCTTGGCAATTGATACAAATCGTCGTCACCGTGTTATGAAAAACCATACTGCGACTCACTTGCTTCACGCTGCCCTTCACAATATCCTTGGAAACCATGCGACACAAGCAGGGTCACTTAATGAAGTGGAATTCCTTCGCTTTGACTTTACCCATTTCCAAGCTGTAACTGCTGAAGAATTGCGTGCCATTGAACAGCAAGTTAACGAGAAAATCTGGGAAGCTCTTGAAGTGAAGACAGTTGAAACGGATATTGACACTGCTAAAGAAATGGGAGCTATGGCTCTCTTTGGTGAGAAATACGGTAAGGAAGTCCGTGTTGTTACTATCGGGGACTACTCTATCGAGCTTTGTGGTGGTACCCACGTTGGTAACACTTCTGAGATTGGACTCTTCAAGATTGTCAAAGAAGAAGGGATCGGTTCAGGAACTCGCCGTATCTTGGCAGTGACTGGTAAGGAAGCCTTTGAAGCCTACCGTGAACAAGAGGATGCTCTTAAAGCTGTCGCAGCAACCTTGAAAGCACCTCAACTTAAAGAAGTACCTCACAAGGTAGAAGGACTTCAAGAACAACTTCGTCAATTGCAAAAAGAAAATGCTGAGTTGAAAGAAAAAGCCGCAGCTGCAGCCGCAGGCGATATCTTCAAGAACGTTAAGGAAGTCAACGGTCACCGTTACATTGCTAGCCAAGTGTCTGTATCTGATGCTGGTGCCCTTCGTACCTTTGCGGACAACTGGAAACAAAAAGACTACTCTGCTCTTCTTGTCCTAGTTGCCACTATCGGTGACAAAGTCAATGTCCTTGTAGCAAGCAAGACAAAAGACCTTCATGCAGGAAACCTTGTCAAAGAATTGGCACCAATCGTCGATGGACGTGGTGGTGGTAAACCAGACATGGCCATGGCAGGAGGAAGCAACCAAGCTAAAATCCAAGAATTGTTGGATGCAGTAGCAGGTAAATTGTAATCAAGTAAAGATCTATCCATTTGGGTAGGTCTTTTTGTGAATGCAAAAAAGCCAAATCCGATTGGATCTGGCTGGATTATTATGAGTTATTAGATTGTATTGGTTGCCCAGACACTTACGGATCTAGCTGAGACTGGGAATTGTCCATAACCTTCCTCATCGATTGTAACTTGATTTTGGTGATTTCCAAGTAAATCTATGAAGGGTTGGTTAGCCCATTCTTGGCCGACAAACATTGATTTGCTGTTTTCTTGGTCATTTGAAATCAAGACTGCGATTGGGGATTGATTTTCAGCACCTGAACGTACCCAACCGATACAGTTAGCATGGTCAAAGTAGTCATTTTGTTCTCCATAGGCCAAGTCTTTTCGGATGGCTAGGAGGCGGTCAAGGATTTCTTTGAAATCTTGTTGAGCATACTGCCCTGAAATCCCATAGTAGTCTCCGTAAAAGACACATGGAAGGCCGTCTTGGCGTAACAAAATGAGGGCATAGGCTGCTGGCTTGAACCATTCTTCAACGGTAGACTCAAGGGCTTGTCCTCGTTGGGTATCGTGGTTGTCGACAAAAGTCACAGCCTTGTCAGGCTTGAGTTCAACCAGGCTATCTGTGAAAATGCCACGAAGGTCATAGTTTGCGCCAGCTTGACTGGCTTCAAAGAGATTCTGGTGGAGACGAACATCGACAAGGTCAAAGTGTTCTTCCGTTTTTTCGAGATAGTCCAGATTGGCTTCCTTGTCTGAGTTCCAAAATTCACCAAAAACATAGAAATCGTCACCGTATTTTTCCTTCATATCGCGGATGAAGTTGCGCATAAAGAAAGAGTCAATATGCTTAACGGCATCCAAACGGAAACCAGCTACACCAGTCGTTTCCATGAACCAATCAGCCCAGTCATAGATGTTTTGGATGACTTCAGGATGTTTAAAGTCTAGGTCGGCATACATGAGGTAGTCGTAGTTTCCGTTTTCGTTATCGACCAATTCCTCGTTAGCCCAGCCCTTGTTGTCCCCTTGGATCAGATAAATCCCAGATTTACTGCGTTTGGCATCGTAGTCTGTACCGGTGAAGTGGTACCAATGCCAGTGGAAGTCATTGTAGGTATCTTGGCGACCATCGAAGGTAAAACTAGTCCAGCCATTGATGGTGAAGGGTTCTCCAAGTTCAACTGTACGGTCTACAGGATCAACTTCGATAACCTGAAAGGCTTCCCTGTGATCGGCAGCAGCCTTGTGGTTGAGAACCACATCAGCCATAGGTTGAATTCCCTGTGCTTTTAGAGTTTGAATGGCTTGAAGATAGTCTTCTTTGAAACCATACTTGGTGCGGACAGTCCCTTTTTGGTTAAACTCTCCTAGGTCGAATAAGTCATAGACACCATAACCTACATCTTTTTCATTGGTAGCCTTGAAAGCTGGTGGCATCCAGACATGACTGATACCGAGATCAGCTAGGTGTGGAGCATCTTCAGCCAGACGTGTCCAGTGCTGACCGTCGTGGGGCAGATACCATTCAAAGTATTGCATGAGTGTTTGATTTTGCATGATGTTTCCTCTTACTTGTCAATCTTGTTCTTTATTCTATCATAAAGTATCTCTCGGCGCAAACGTTTGCGTAAGAATAGAAGGAAACTATTGTATCTACTCAAAATAAAGTGTTGATTTTTTTGTATTAAAGTGCTAATATAATAGTATGTAATATAGATAAAGATAGGAGTTGTCCCATGATTGAATTTCAAAATGTTAGTAAGTTGTATGGTGATAAAGAGGCCTTGAGCAATCTCAATCTGCAGATTGAAAATGGAGAGATTATGGGCTTGATTGGCCATAATGGTGCTGGGAAATCGACCACCATAAAATCCCTAGTCAGTATCATTTCGCCCAGCAGTGGTCGTATTTTGGTAGATGGTCAGGAGTTATCGGAAAATCGCTTGGCTATTAAACGAAAGATTGGCTACGTAGCAGACTCGCCTGACTTATTTTTACGTTTAACGGCCAATGAATTTTGGGAATTGATTGCTTCATCCTATGATCTGACTAGCTCTGACTTGGAGGCTAATCTAGCTAGGCTATTGAACGTTTTTGATTTTGCTGAAAATCGTTATCAGGTTATTGAAACCCTTTCTCACGGAATGCGTCAAAAAGTCTTTGTCATTGGGGCACTCTTGTCTGATCCCGATATTTGGGTCTTGGACGAACCCTTGACAGGTTTGGATCCCCAGGCTGCCTTTGATTTGAAGCAAATGATGAAGGAACATGCACAAAAAGGCAAGACAGTCTTGTTTTCAACCCATGTCCTAGAGGTAGCTGAGCAAGTTTGTGATCGGATTGCCATTTTGAAAAAGGGACATTTGATTTATTGTGGTAGCGTAGAGGACTTGAGAAAAGACCATCCAGACCAGTCTTTAGAAAGTATCTATCTTAGCCTTGCTGGTAGAAAAGAGGAGGTTTCAGATGCGTTTCAAGGTCATTAAAAAATTAGTTGATATCAATATCCTTTATTCATCTCAAGAAGCTAATCTGGCTAACCTACGAAAGAAGCAGGCTAAGAATCCTGGGAAAAAAGTAAATGTTTCCGCTAGAGTTCTAAGTTCTTACATTTTTTCTAGCCTCTTGATGCTCTTTTTTTTAAGTAATATAGCCATTCATTTTCCTTTTGAAGAAATGCCTGTTTATTTTAGTTTCATGGTTACTATTTTACTAGTGGTTGCCTTTTCAACTTCTTTAACGGCCTTTTATAATGTCTTTTATGAGAGTAAGGATTTGGTATCGTATAGACCCTATGCCTTTAAAGAATCAGAGATTATAATTGCTAAAGGACTGTCTGTTCTCTTGCCAGCTCTAACTGGAATTGTACCAATCCTAGCTTATTTTCTAGTCCTCTATATTAGGCTAGCACCTTCTCTTTGGCTGGGCTTGCCTTTGATGCTACTGTCCTTGGCCTTATTATTTGTCTCTGTTACTTTAGTGATGGTAGTGGCAGTACATTTCTTGGCTCAGACTAGGGTCTTCAGAAAGTATCAGTCTATTTTTTCGAATGTGATGATTGGGATAGGAGTTCTCATACCTTTAATATATGTCTTCTTTCTACAGTCGACTTCTGGACGTATTGTTGACAAAGTTAGAGACATTCCATTTCTCCTTTATCCTATTCATCTCTTTTACAAAATAGCAGTGGAGCCTTTTTCGACAGAAGCCATCCTGGGTCTGCTCGCTTGGATAGGACTAACTCTCTTCTTGCTTTACTTGAGCAAAAAGAAGGTTTTTCCTCGTTTTTATGACGTGATTCTGCTTAACAGTGAGGAGAAGGTCAAGAAAGAACGTCGCAGTAAGGAGAGAATTTCAACTACTAAAAAGGGATTTTTCCGTATGGTTTTACGCTACCACCTCACCCTCTTGGGACAGGGGACTGGCGTGATTACAGTGCTTTTTACAAGTGCTTTCCTTCCTTATCTCATGATGATCGGTCTGATTTCCAAAATCCGAGATTCTCAGATAGTTCCAGACATTCATCCTCCATACTGGTTACCCTTGTTTTTTGTAGGAGTGTTTATAGCAGTTGTCAATAACAATATCACCAGCCTGCATTCAATTGCCTTGTCCTTGGAGAGAGAAAATGTTGATTTTCTTAAGAGTTTACCCTTTGACTTTGCTCGTTATGTGAAAGTGAAATTTTGGATTATATTTGCTGTCCAGTCCTTTTTACCAGTTCTGACTTTACTTGGCCTTTCTCTATATCTAGGCTTGCCCATCCTTTCGATGATTTACCTTCTTGTGGCATGGATCCTTGCCAGTGTCATCCTTTCTTGCCACCATTACCTTAAGGACGTGAAAAATCTGTCAACCAATTGGAGTAGCATTACGGACTTGGTGAACCGTTCAAATCGTATAGTAGCAATAGTTTTACTCTTAATTTATAGTGTTATCTTAATGATTTTAGTCATAGCAAGTTTGTTCTTGGTTCGGTCTCTCGCCCCTGTCCTTGCCATCAGCTTGGGAGTAGGAGTTCTTATCCTCTTGCTTGCTCTTGCTATTTTTGGCTATCATTACTACCTGTCACGCATATTGGCAGAAATAGAAAAAAGATGAGCTAGTTGGTCGCTTGCTTGATAAATTCAATTCGACAAACGCTTTTATAGTTTGTTAGAATATAGTTGTAAATGATTACGATTGGCAATCAAAAAAATATAGGGAGGAATGTTTTGAATAAGAAATATAACATAGTTCTATTTTTGTTGTTTATAGTTTATTTATTGGGATATTTTTCAATTTCAAAAACTTTCATTCCTATAATGTGTGTGATCCAAGTATTTTTGATAGAACATATATTTAAAGTTCGAAATAGAATGATGCAAATAGGTGAAATTTTAATTATTGTTGCTTCTATAATATTATTTATTGATAGTATATTGAGTTTGTAACAAAAGGCTTCTCTATAGAATCAAATTTTCCAGATACCTGCTGAGGCTGATTTATCTTCTCTCTATGCCTTCTCATCTTTATTCTACTATCTACGTCACTAAACTTGACAGACACATATTGCAGGTACAGCCTCTCCAGCTACAATCTCAAAGTTAATACTCTTCGAAAATCTCTTCAAACCACGTCAGCTTTGCCTTGCCGTAGATATGGTNNTGCTTTGAGCAGCCTGCAGATCGCTTCCTAGTTTGCTCTTTGATTTTTGTTGATAAAAAGAAATGCTCCTCCAAGACGGAAGAGCATTTTTTATTGTGATTTTGATTCGGTTTCAGCCGACTCTGGGTGGAGTTCTTGGTAACTTGGTGCCTTGAAAAGGTCAGTACTAGTTTTGCCTTGTCGTTGGCTAAAGAGGCTGGTTGACTGACTTCCTTTTTCTTGCTCAATCTTTTGCAGAATGGGCAAGGAATTGAGGTAAGAAATACTTTCTGTATCAACTTTTCCAAGATGATCTGCTTGGTAGAAACGGATCAAATCGCCAGTTTGAATCTGGTCGCTGATTTTCAGCTGTTGACTAGCTGCTTGACGAACAATTTCTAGTTCAGTCTGAGTTTGTTCATCAAGATTGCTGATTTCAAGACCACTTTCAGTGTAGTAGGTTCGTCCGTCGTAGCTGGTATATTTGGGTGTGACGAAGGAATTGGCAGTTCGAAAGGCAACGATTTCTTGATGGTCTGGAGACAGAAGGTCTTGCCCAACTTGAAGGAAGGAACTGGACTCAATACCAAGGAGGTGTTCGAGAGTCGGTAAGATATCGATTTGTCCACCGTAGGTATTGATGATTTGTCCTTTTTCATAGCCAGGCATGACCACCATAAAAGGCACTCGTTGCAACATGGCATTGTCGTAATTCGACCAGTTCTCAGAAGTCTTGCTAATCAAGGGTGCCAGGTCAGGATTGCGGGAGTTGGAAATACCATAATGGTCTCCGTAAATGACGATGATGGATTTTTCATAGAGGCCACTTTCTTTGAGATAGTCAAAGAAGGCTTTAATGGCACTGTCCAGATAGTTGGCTGTTTGGAAGTAGCCATTGATTGTTTCATCTTTGGTCTTAGCCAGTGGGAAACCAAGCTCATCGCCAGTCAGATTGCTAGCATAGGGATAGTGATTGGACACCGTGATATACTTGGCATAAAAAGGCTGCTGCAAATGCTCCAGATACTGAATAGAATCTTTCATCATGATTTTATCATTTAAACCATATTGGAAAGAATTGCTACTGTCTTGCTTGGTGAAGTAGGATGCATCAAAGAAGTATTGATAGCCCCATTGTTTGTAGGTCGTATTTCGGTTCCAGAAGGTCCCAATATTGCCGTGAAAGACAGCACTGGATTGGTAGCCATTTTTTGATAGGATAAAAGGCGCAGCTTGCTGGGTATTGGTACCTCCATAGTTGACCATAAAGGAACCTTGGTCAAGTCCAAACAAACCAGTCTCCAGCATGGTTTCTGCATCTGAGGTCTTACCAGCCTTGACTTGGTTAAAGATATTCGAAAAGGATAGGGTTGCTTGCGAATGGTAGAGGGAGTTGAGGAAGGGAGTGACTTCATGCTCAGTTCCATCTATGTTGAGTTTATAGTCCAGCAGGAACTGTTGGAAACTCTCCAAGTGGAGATAAATCACATTTTTCCCTTTGGCTAAGCCGAAATAGTCTGGATTAGGTTTAGCCGAATGTTCTTGAATATAATCTGTAATAGGTTGCAGGTCGGTCTCAGAGGCCTTGGCACGTTCCTTGTTGGCACTGTATGATTGGTTGGCACTATAGCCTAAAAAGGCGGGTAAACTAAGGGCGCGAACAACATAATAATTCGAAAATCCTCGCGATAGGAGATCGGGACGCTCAATTTCAGCCAAGAAAAGGTTAGCTGAAAAGAGCAGGGCAGAGAGAGCAGTGATGGCAACACTGGAGCGGAATTTGAAAGGTCTCCTATCCAGCTGGATGAATTTTTTATAGAAAAGGAAAGCCAGCAGTGGGAAATCCATAAAATAGATGAAATCCCAAAAGCGCAGTAACTCTAATTCTGCAGTACCAACAGACACCTTGCTGACCACCTTCATGGTATTAGCCGTGATAAAGTCACTAAATTCTCGATAGTAAAAGACATTAGAATAGAGCCAAATGAACAACAGGCTATAAATAGCTATACTCAGACCATAAAAGATTTTGGTTGACCGAGCATAGAGGGCTAGAGCCAGCAGGAGTAGCCCCAAGGGAAGGGGATTGAAAAAGGCGATAAAGGCAAGGTAATTTCCCTGCAACTTGCCCACTTGAATATCTAAATTAAAGTCAACGGCATAGGCTAATAAGGTTTTGAGCCAATAGAGGATTAAAAGGGTTAGGACAAAACCCAGTCTGGTACCCATGGCTTTTTGGATTTTGTTAAAATTGCTTTTCACACATTTACTTCCTAATTTTTTATTAGTATTAGTATACCATTTTTTAAAAGAAGAGTAAAAAAGCAAGGGTAGTTTCTTTTTTGAGAATTGTCTAAAAGTTTGATATAATGGTAGTTATGAATAGAATAAGAGTTAGCAAAAGGGTTGAAAAGAAGCTTGCTAAGGGGCTAGTTTTACTAGAAGCCAGTGATCTTGAGAATGTCAATCTTAAGGATCAGGAAGTAGAAGTGCAGAGTCAGGAAGGAACCTTTCTTGGAACTGCCTACCTTTCGCAGCAAAACAAGGGTTTGGGTTGGTTTATCAGTAAAGACAAGATCACCTTCAATCAAGCTTTCTTTGAAATGCTGTTTAGACAAGCTAAAGAAAAGAGAAGCGCCTACTATCAAGATGATTTGACAACTGCCTTTCGTCTCTTCAACCAAGAGGGAGATGGCTTTGGCGGTCTGACAGTGGACCTTTATGGCGACTATGCTGTCTTTTCTTGGTATAACTCTTATGTTTATCAAATTCGTAAGACTATATCAGAAGCCTTTAGACAGGTTTTTCCTGAGGTTTTAGGAGCCTATGAGAAGATACGCTTTAAGGGTTTGGACTATGAATCTGCCCATGTTTATGGTCAAGAAGCACCTGACTTTTTCACTGTTCTGGAAAATGGTGTTCTGTATCAAGTCTTTATGAATGATGGCTTGATGACAGGAATTTTCCTAGACCAGCATGAGGTTCGTGGTAGTCTGGTCGATGGCTTGGCTATGGGCAAATCCTTGCTCAATATGTTTTCCTATACAGCAGCTTTTTCAGTAGCTGCGACCATGGGAGGAGCAAGTCAGACAACTTCTGTGGACTTAGCCAAACGTTCACGAGAATTGTCTCAAGCGCATTTTCAGGCAAATGGAATCAGCACAGACGACCATCGTTTTGTGGTCATGGATGTCTTTGAATATTTCAAGTATGCCAAACGAAAAGGCTTGACCTACGATGTGATTGTCCTAGATCCGCCTAGCTTTGCTCGGAATAAAAAACAAACCTTCTCTGTGGCCAAGGATTATCACAAGTTGATTTTCCAGAGTCTTGAGATTTTAAATCCTGGAGGGATTATCATTGCCAGTACCAATGCTGCCAATGTTTCCCGTCAGAAATTTACAGAACAAATTGATAAAGGCTTTGCAGGAAGAAGTTACCAGATTTTAAATAAATACGGTCTTCCAGCAGACTTCGCCTATAATAAAAAAGATGAAAGTAGTAATTACCTCAAGGTGATTAGTATGAAGGTTAGTAAATGAAATTAATCGTTTCAGTAATGCCAAGAAGTTTAGAGGAGGCCCAGGCTCTGGATGCCACAAGGTACCTGGATGCCGACATCATTGAATGGCGTGCCGACTATCTGCCTAAAGAAGCGATTTTGCAGGTGGCTCCAGCTATTTTTGAAAAATTCGCAGGTCGTGAGTTGGTTTTCACGCTACGAACTCGCTCTGAAGGGGGAGAAATTGACCTTTCTTCAGAAGAATATATCCATTTAATCAAGGAAGTGGTGCAACTCTATCAACCAGACTATATTGATTTTGAGTACTATAGCTACAAGGATGTTTTTGAGGAAATGCTGGACTTCCC
Organism: Streptococcus sp. k-378; assembly: GCF_013277505.1. NCBI lineage: Bacteria > Bacillati > Bacillota > Bacilli > Lactobacillales > Streptococcaceae > Streptococcus > Streptococcus sp. k-378. The sequence goes on from NZ_VMNC01000092.1 coordinate 24,935, forward strand.
AAATCTCGTTTTGAGTTACCACAATTTCCAAGAAACACCTGAAAATATGATGGAAATCTTGTCAGAGTTGACGAGCCTAAATCCAAAACTTGTCAAGGTTGCGGTGATGGCTCATACGGAGCAGGATGTGCTAGACTTGATGAACTATACACGGGGCTTTAAAACCCTCAATCCTGAGCAGGAATATGTAACTATTTCTATGGGTAAGGTGGGCAAGGTTTCTCGTATCACTGCGGATGTGACTGGTTCGAGTTGGTCTTTTGCCAGTCTGGATGAGGCTAGTGCCCCTGGTCAGATTTCTCTAGCTAGCATGAGAAAAATCAGGGAGATTTTGGATGAAGCTTGATGGCTATACACGTTTAGCTGCAGTTGTTGCCAATCCTATTAAACATTCTATTTCTCCCTTCATCCACAATAGGGCCTTTGAGGCGACAGCTACCAATGGTGTTTATGTTGCTTGGGAGATTGAAGCGAGTGATTTGGCAGAAACAGTAGCCAATATTTGTCGCTACCAGATGTTTGGCATCAATCTGTCCATGCCCTATAAGGAGCAGGTGATTCCTTATTTGGACGGGCTGAGCGATGAGGTGCGCTTGATTGGTGCGGTCAATACGGTTGTCAATGAGAATGGGAATTTGATTGGATATAATACAGATGGCAAGGGATTCTTTAAGAGTTTGCCTTCTTTTACAATTACAGGTAAGAAGATGACCCTGCTGGGTGCAGGTGGTGCGGCCAAGTCCATTATAGCGCAAGCCATTTTGGATGGTGTCAGTCAGATTTCGGTCTTTGTTCGTTCCGTTTCTATGGAAAAAACAAGACCTCACCTAGACAAGTTACAGGAGCAGACAGGCTTTAAAGTGGACTTGTATGCTTTAGAAGATGTTTCGGAACTGCAAGCAAGGATTGCCGATTCGGGCTTACTGGTCAATGCGACTAGTGTGGGCATGGATGGTCAATCATCCCCAGTTCCAGAAAACATCAATCTGACAGAGACTCTCTTGGTCGCAGATATCATTTACCAACCCTTTGAAACGCCATTTTTGAAATGGGCTAGAAGTCAGGGCAATCCAGCAGTCAATGGTCTGGGAATGTTGCTCTATCAAGCTGCAGAAGCTTTTCAACTGTGGACAGGCAAGGAAATGCCGACAGAAGAGATTTGGCAGTCTTTAACAGAAAAATACCAATAAAGAAAGGGAGACTCTCCTATGAAAATCAGAATCGATATTCCTCATCATCCTTATGATATTCAGATTGAAAAAGGTTGTCTGGCTCAGGCTGGTCAATGGTTGCGAGAACTATGGCAACCACAAAAAGTGCTCATCGTAACAGACAACCATGTAGCTTCTCTTTATGCTGAGAAGGTCAAACTCAGCCTAGAAGATGCTGGTTTTCAGGTAGCTGTTTTTGACTTTTTAGAAGGGGAAGAAAGAAAGAATTTAACTACTGTTCAGAAAGTATATGAATTTCTAGTTAAGCAGGGGTTGACTCGTAGCGATGGAATCGTGGCTCTCGGCGGTGGTGTCGTTGGGGATCTGGCTGGTTTTGTAGCCTCTACCTATATGCGGGGTATTCACTTTGTTCAGATTCCGACCAGTTTAACTGCCCAGGTGGATTCGTCTATCGGTGGAAAGACAGGCGTTAACACTCCATTTGCAAAGAATATGGTGGGTACCTTTGCCCAACCAGATGGGGTTCTGATTGACCCGCTTGTCCTTGAAACGCTTGGAAAAAGAGAGTTGATTGAAGGGATGGGGGAGGTCATCAAGTATGGCTTGATTGAGGATCCAGAACTGTGGGCTCTTTTGACGGAGCTGGATGGTTCTGTTGAGAGCATTCTGGAACATGCAGAGACCTTGATTGAACATTCTTGTCAGGTCAAGCGCAAGATGGTAGTTGAGGATGAGTTGGACAATGGTGTTCGCCTTTACCTCAATTTTGGCCACACCATTGGTCATGCCATTGAAGCGACGGCTGGGTATGGGAAAGTCATGCATGGTGAAGCTGTTGCCATGGGAATGGTACAGATTTCCAAGGTTGCTGAGGAAAAAGGCCTCATGCCAGCTGGCATTACCCAATCTATCACAGAGATGTGTCAGAAATTCGGCTTGCCTGCTGACTATGAAAATTGGGAAGTTGACAAGCTTTATCAGGCTCTTACTCATGACAAGAAAGCGCGTGGTAACATCTTGAAATTGGTCTTGGTGCCAGAGCTTGGTTCAGCGACCATTCACCCAGTTTCTCTGGAAGAGATGAAAGACTACTTGGTAAAATAAGGAGAGTGTATGAGATATTTAACTGCAGGAGAATCACACGGACCCCGTCTGACAGCTATCATTGAGGGAATTCCAGCTGGGCTTCCTTTGACAGCTGAGGATATCAATGGCGACCTTAAACGCCGTCAGGGTGGCTACGGCCGCGGTGGTCGTATGAAAATTGAGAGCGACCAAGTTATCTTTACTTCGGGCGTTCGCCACGGGAAGACGACAGGGGCGCCTATTACCATGGATGTCGTCAATAAGGACCACCAGAAATGGCTGGACATCATGTCTGCAGAGGACATTGAAGACCGCCTTAAAAGCAAACGAAAAATCACCCATCCTCGTCCAGGTCATGCCGATTTAGTTGGGGGCATCAAGTACCGTTTTGATGATTTAAGAAATTCTTTGGAGCGTTCATCAGCTCGTGAAACCACCATGCGGGTAGCAGTGGGGGCAGTGGCCAAACGCCTCTTGGCTGAGCTGGGTATGGAGATTGCTAATCATGTCGTGGTTTTTGGTGGCAAGGAAATCGATGTTCCTGAGAATCTCACAGTCACTGAGATTAAGGAAAGAGCTGCCCAGTCTGACGTTTCTATTGTCAACCAAGAAAGAGAACAGGAAATCAAGGATTATATTGACCAAATCAAACGTGACGGTGATACCATCGGTGGGGTTGTGGAGACAGTCGTTGGAGGTGTTCCAGTTGGTCTTGGTTCCTATGTCCAATGGGACAGAAAATTGGATGCACGATTAGCCCAAGCTGTTGTCTCTATCAATGCCTTTAAAGGGGTAGAATTTGGTCTTGGATTTGAGGCTGGTTATCGTAAAGGCAGCCAGGTCATGGATGAAATTCTCTGGTCTAAAGAAGACGGCTATACTCGCCGTACCAACAATCTGGGCGGCTTTGAAGGTGGTATGACTAATGGGCAACCCATTGTTGTTCGTGGAGTGATGAAACCCATTCCTACTCTTTATAAGCCTCTCATGAGTGTGGATATTGAAACCCATGAACCCTACAAGGCAACTGTGGAGAGAAGTGATCCTACTGCTCTTCCAGCAGCAGGTGTGGTTATGGAAGCCGTTGTGGCAACGGTTCTGGTACAAGAAATCCTTGAAAAATTCTCATCAGATAATCTAGAGGAATTAAAAGAAGCAGTGGCCAAACACCGAGACTATACAAAGAACTATTAAGGAGTTCCTATGGTAAAAACAGTCTATATCGCGGGCCTTGGATTGATTGGTGCCTCTATGGCCCTTGGTATCAAACGCGATCATCCAGATTATGAAATTTTAGGTTATAATCGCAGTCAAGCTTCGAGAGATATCGCCTTGAAAGAAGGCATGATTGACCGTGCAACGGATGATTTTGCTAGTTTTGCTCCTTTGGCAGATATCATCATTCTCAGCTTGCCAATCAAACAAACCATTTCCTTTATTAAGGAGTTGGCCAACTTGAACTTGAAAGAAGGTGTCATTATTTCAGATGCTGGTTCGACCAAGTCAGCCATTGTAGATGCAGCGGAGAACTATTTGGCTGGCAAGTCGATTCGTTTTGTAGGAGCCCATCCTATGGCTGGTAGTCACAAGACAGGGGCTGCTTCTGCGGATGTCAATCTTTTTGAAAATGCCTATTATATCTTTACACCTTCGAGCCTGACAGGTCCTGATACGCTTGAGGAAATGAAGGAACTGCTTTCAGGTCTTCATGCTCGTTTTATCGAAATTGATGCCAAGGAGCATGATCGTGTCACTTCTCAGATTAGCCATTTTCCTCATATTCTGGCTTCTAGTCTCATGGAGCAGACCACGGTCTATGCTCAAGAGCATGAGATGGCAAGACGCTTTGCGGCCGGTGGTTTTCGCGATATGACTCGGATTGCGGAAAGCGAGCCAGGTATGTGGACCTCCATTCTCTTGTCCAATCGCGAGACTATCCTAGAGAGAATTGAAGATTTTAAAGAACGTTTAGATGAGGTTGGTCAGGCTATCAGCAAGGGAGATGAAGAGCAAATCTGGAACTTTTTCAATCAAGCGCGTGAGCAGCGTCAGGCCATGGAAATCCATAAGCGTGGTGGTGTGGATAGCTCTTATGACCTTTATGTCGATGTTCCCGATGAAGAAGATGTCATCTTGCGGATTTTGGAATTGCTACGAGGAACTTCCTTGGTCAATATTCATATTAACGAGGAAAACCGTGAAGATATTCACGGGATTCTACAAATTTCATTTAAAAATGCTCAAGACTTGGAACGAGCCGAGCACCTCATAACAGAAAACACAGACTACACAGTCGTCATCAAATAAGGAGAAAATCATGTCAAAAATAAAACTTAAATCAATATTTGGTATTATCTTTATTTCTTTTATCCTACTTAGTGCTTGTGCTGTTAAAAAAGATGTGAAAACTAATTCAGAAGCAAGTGTCGAGACAAAAAATGAACCATCCAAGAAAGAAACAAGTTCAGAGAAAACTAATTCAAAGTATGTAGACGATAGGATTATTAATAATTTTATTAATAGCTATAATCAAAATTCTAATAGCCCATTAGAAAATATCAAAAAAGGAAATATAAAAATAAAATATTTCGCATCAAGCTACGGATACTACTTGGAGCTTTTACATGCAAATGATACTGACAAAATCAATGTAACAATAAATCAGACAAATGAAAATAGTGAATCTGGTGTTGCAGGAATGAAAGAAGTATTTCATGATATTGTTAAATCGATTGAATCATCCTTATCTGATGATGAGATAAATAACTATTTTGATAATCTTATGTCAAATGAAATAAAAACAGGTTCTAATTTAGGAACTTTGAAGATAGAGTATATACCAGATAAGGAATTAAGCAATGGATATTCAAGAGGTCATATAAAAGTGATTGCACAATAATAAAGACCACAGAGTGACTAGTAATTTTAAAAGAAATAAATAAGGAGAAAATTATGCCAAATATTTACGATAGTGCAAACGAACTCAGTCGCGGTCTACGCGAATTACCAGAATACAAGGCTGTTAAAGCAGTTAAAGATGCGATTGCAGCAGATGCTGAGGCAAGTAAAATCTTTACAGAATATGTTGCCTTCCAAGAAGAAATTCAAAGACTAGCCCAGACAGGGCAAATGCCAGACGCATCCTTCCAAGCGAAAATGGAAGGCTTTGGTAAACAGATTCAAGGGAACAGCCTCTTGTCAGAATTCTTTACCAAGCAACAACAATTGGCCATTTACCTTTCTGACATTGAAAAAATTGTTTTCGAACCAGTTTCAGAATTGCTAAAATAAGAAAAGAACTATCCTAAAGTCAGAATTTTTAAGGAATTTCTGGCTTTTTATGATAAAATAGGTAAAAGTATTGCAAGTATGAGGTCCAGTATGAAACTAAAAACAAACATTCGCCACTTACATGGCAGTATCCGCGTTCCAGGTGACAAGTCTATCAGCCACCGTTCCATTATCTTTGGAAGTTTGGCTGAGGGTGAGACCAAGGTTTATGATATTCTGCGAGGTGAAGACGTTCTTTCGACCATGCAGGTTTTTCGTGACCTTGGTGTTGAAATTGAGGACAAAGATGGGGTTATTACCATTCAAGGTGTGGGTATGGAAGGCTTAAAAGCTCCGCAAAATGCCCTTGATATGGGAAATTCTGGTACCTCGATTCGCCTGATTTCAGGTGTCCTTGCAGGTGCAGATTTTGAAGTAGAAATGTTTGGAGACGACAGTCTTTCCAAACGTCCTATGGATCGTGTGACGATTCCTCTGAAAAAAATGGGCGTTAGCATTTCGGGACAAACTGAGCGAGACCTGCCTCCTCTTCACTTAAAAGGGACGAAAACCCTAAGACCTATTCAGTATGAGTTGCCAATTGCCTCTGCCCAAGTCAAGTCAGCCTTGATCTTTGCGGCCTTGCAGGCTCAGGGGGAGTCAGTGATTATCGAAAAAGAGTGCACCCGTAATCATACTGAAGATATGTTGCAACAATTTGGTGGCCATTTAAGTGTGGAGGGCAAGAAAATCACAGTCCAAGGGCCACAAAAATTGACAGGACAGAAGGTGGTCGTACCAGGAGATATTTCCAGTGCAGCCTTTTGGTTAGTCGCAGGTTTGATTGTTCCAAACTCTCGTCTAGTGCTGCAGAATGTGGGTATCAACGAAACGCGCACCGGTATTATTGATGTCATTCGCGCCATGGGTGGAAAATTGGAAATGACTGAAATTGACCCAGTCGCTAAATCTGCTACCTTGACTGTTGAGTCTTCAGACTTGAAAGGAACAGAGATTGGCGGTGCCTTGATTCCACGTTTGATTGATGAATTGCCCATTATCGCTCTACTTGCGACCCAAGCCCAAGGTGTAACAGTTATCAAGGATGCTGAGGAACTTAAGGTCAAGGAAACAGACCGCATTCAGGTGGTGGCAGACGCCCTGAATAGTATGGGAGCAGATATCACACCTACAGCAGATGGAATGATTATCAAAGGAAAATCCGCTCTTTACGGTGCTAGAGTCAATACGTTTGGAGACCACCGAATTGGCATGATGACAGCCATCGCAGCTCTCTTGGTTGCAGATGGAGAAGTGGAACTTGATCGGGCAGAAGCCATCAATACCAGCTATCCTAGCTTCTTTGATGATTTGGAGAACTTGACTCATGGCTAAGGTGTTACTAGGCTTTATGGGTGCTGGCAAATCGACTATTGCAAGAGGTTTAGACCCAGACTACCTTGATATGGATGCTCTGATAGAGAAGCGTTTAGGTATGTCCATTGCGGAATTTTTCGCGGAAAAGGGCGAAGCGGCCTTTCGTCAGGTAGAGTCAGAAGTCCTAGCTGATTTACTACAAACAGACCAAGTCGTGTCAACTGGAGGAGGAGTGGTTATTTCTCAGAGAAATCGTGACTTACTCAAGACTAATACAGATAACATCTACCTGAAAGCAGATTTTGAAACCCTCTACCAACGTATCGCAGCTGATAAGGATAATCAGCGCCCGCTTTTTCTAAATAATAGCAAGGAAGAACTTGCAGCTATTTTCCAAGAAAGACAGGTTTGGTATGAGGAAGTGGCTAGTCGGATTTTGGATGTGACCAAGCTAAGTCCGGAGGAAATTATAGAGGAACTAAGATGAAAATTGCTTATCTAGGTCCCAAGGGATCATTTTCACACCATGTTGTGCAGACAGCTTTTCCTAATGAGGAATTGCAGGCTTTTGCCAACATTACAGATGTCATCAAGGCTTATGAGCAAGGATTAGTGGACTATTCTGTGGTGCCAGTTGAAAACTCTATTGAGGGTAGTGTTCATGAAACCTTGGACTATCTTTTTCATCAGGCTCACATCCAAGCAGTAGCAGAAATCGTTCAGCCTATTCATCAGCAGTTGATGGTGGTTCCAGGCCATACTAAGATTGAAAAGATTTTTTCACATCCACAGGCCTTGGCTCAAGGAAAGAAATTCATCGATGAACAATATCCAGAGGCTCAAATCGAGGTAACAGCTAGTACAGCTTATGCGGCCCGTTTTATTTCCGAACATCCAGACCAGCCCTTTGCAGCAGTTGCACCTAGAAGTTCTGCTGAAGAATATGGATTGGAACTGATTGCCGAGGATATTCAGGAAATGGAAGCCAATTTCACACGTTTCTGGGTTCTGGGAGCTGAAGGTGCAGCTATTCCCTTGCAAGCACAAACTGAAAAAATGAGTTTGGCCTTGACATTACCTGACAACCTTCCAGGTGCACTTTATAAGGCCCTGTCGACCTTTGCTTGGCGAGGAATTGACTTGACAAAAATTGAAAGTCGTCCACTCAAGACAGCGCTAGGCGAATACTTTTTCATTATCGATGTGGACTATACTGATAAGGACTTGGTTCACTTTGCCCAAAAAGAACTAGAAGCCATCGGAATCCAGTATAAAGTTCTGGGTGCCTATCCTATTTATCCAATATCAGACCATGGAAAGGAGAGAAGATGAGTAAAGAAAATCCTCTCAGTCATCATGAAAAATTACGTTATGATTATTTGCTAAAAAATATTCACTATCTCAATGAGAGAGAAAAAAATGAGTTTGCCTATTTGCAAGAAAAGATAACTCTTGCTAGGGTAAATAGTAGTTCCAGCTTGGAACAAGAAAGAGAAGAGCAGGTTGACTTACCAAGCTATGCGAACCGGAGTCGCTCACAATCCAAATCACAAGCACTCTCTTCCCCTCCCAAAAAGAAAAGACGGAAGCTCCGTCTTAAACGCATTTTTATGGTGATTTTTTCACTTTTGGTCTGTGTGGCTTTAGCCATGGTATTCATGTTTTTACGTGGTTACCAAGATGCTAGTGCAAAGAAAACTGCTGATGCTAAGGCAGCACAGGTTCAAGTCTTTAATGGTCAGGACACTAGAGACGGGGTTAATATTTTGATCATGGGGACGGATGGTCGAATCGGCCAAAACAGTGCTGAGACGCGGACGGACTCTATTATGGTATTAAATGTTGGCGGCTCAGATAAGAAAATGAAGTTGGTCAGCTTCATGCGTGATAATTTGGTCTATATAGATGGTTATAGTCAAGTCATTAACGGTAGAAAACAGACGGATAACAAGTTAAACGTAGCCTATGAGTTAGGAGAACAAGAGGGGCAAAAAGGGGCAGAAATGGTTCGCCAAGTCCTGAAAGATAATTTTGACTTGGACATTAAGTACTATGCCTTGGTCGATTTTCAGGCCTTTGCAACAGCGATTGACACACTTTTCCCTGATGGGGTGACAATTGATGCTCAATTTTCAACATTGAATGGGCGCCCACTAACAGAAGCTACAGTCGGAGATGATTTACACGCTACTGAGACTGAGTCTCCAACCCAAACCATCAAAGTCGGAAAACAGCAGATGAACGGTTCAACCTTGCTCAATTATGCTCGTTTCCGTGATGACGATGAGGCGGATTACGGCCGTACAAAAAGACAGCAACAAGTTTTAACAGCAATTTTAGAGCAAATTAAAGATCCCACTAAACTTTTCACTGGTTCTGAAGCTCTTGGAAAGGTTTTTGCTATGACCTCAACCAACGTACCCTATACTTTCCTCCTAACAAACGGTTTATCTGTTTTGGATGGAGCAAAAAATGGTATTGAAAAATTGACGATTCCAGAACTGGGTGACTGGGTAGATGCCTATGATGTTTATGGAGGCTTGGGCTTGCTGGTTGATCAAAACAAATATCAAACCAAGCTCGCTCAAATGGGCTTGAGATAAGATAATACTCAATGAAAATCAAAGTGCAAACTAGGAAGCTAGCCGNNATACCTACGGCAAGGTGAAGCTGACGTGGTTTGAAGAGATTTTCGAAGAGTATAAGACAGAAAAATCAAAGTTTGATAGCTATTTGGATAGCAGTCAGGCTTTGATTTTTTACAGTCTGCAATAGATTTTCACCCCTTGTTTGTGGTATAATGAAACGATACGATAGAAAGAATAATGAACAATATGACTGATTTAAAAGCAATTCAGGCTCGTAGTCTGGAGATGGCTGAATATTTTGTGGCCTTTTGTAAAGAACATGATTTGCTCTGTTATCTCTGTGGCGGAGGCGCTATTGGTGCCCTTCGAAACAAGGGATTTATTCCTTGGGACGACGACCTAGACTTTTTTATGCCTCGTAAAGATTATGAGAAATTAGCAGAATTATGGCCTCGTTATGCAGATGAACGTTATTTCTTGTCAAAGAGTCACAAGGATTTTGTTGATCGTAATCTTTTTATTACCATTCGTGACAAGAAAACCACCTGTATCAAGCCTTATCAGCAGGATTTGGATTTGCCACATGGTCTGGCCTTGGATGTTTTGCCTTTGGATTATTATCCGAAAAATCCAGCTGAGCGGAAAAAACAGGTTCGTTGGGCCTTGATTTATTCACTCTTTTGTGCGCAAACTATTCCAGAAAAGCATGGTGCTCTCATGAAATGGGGAAGTTGCATTTTACTGGGTTTGACTCCAAAATCTCTCCGTTATCGCATCTGGAAAAAAGCTGAGAAAGAAATGACTAAGTATGATTTGGCTGATTGTGATGGCATTACAGAATTATGCTCAGGTCCTGGCTACATGAGAAACAAGTACCCAATCACATCTTTTGAAGACAATCTTTTCTTGCCATTTGAAGGAACAGAGATGCCTATTCCAATCGGCTATGATGTCTATCTCAGAACTGCTTTTGGGGATTATATGACGCCTCCACCAGCAGATAAGCAGCTACCGCATCATGATGCTGTCATCGCTGATATGGATAAGTCTTATACAGAATACAAGGGAGAATATGGTGGCTAAGAAAAAAATCTTATTTTTTATGTGGTCTTTTTCTCTCGGAGGCGGTGCAGAAAAGATTCTGTCTACCATTGTTTCAAATCTGGATCCAGAAAAGTATGATATTGATATTCTTGAAATGGAGCACTTTGACAAGGGATACGAATCTGTTCCCAAGCATGTAGGCATTTTAAAATCTCTTCAAGATTATCGCCGAGCTAGATGGTTACGAGCTTTTTTGTGGAGAATGAGAATTTATTTTCCAAGGCTGACTCGTCGCTTGCTTGTAAAAGATGACTATGATGTTGAAGTTTCCTTTACCATTATGAATCCACCACTGTTGTTCTCTAAAAGAAAAGAAGTCAAGAAAATCTCTTGGATTCATGGAAGTATCGAAGAATTTCTTAAGGATAGCTCCAAAAGAGAATCACATAGACGCCAGTTGGATGCTGCGAATACCATTGTAGGAATTTCAAAAAAGACCAGCAATTCTATCAAGGAAGTCTATCCAGATTATGCTTCTAAATTACAGACAGTCTACAATGGATATGATTTTAAGACTATTTTAGAAAAATCTCAAGAGAAGATCGATATCGAGATTGCTCCTCAAAGTATCTGTACCATCGGACGGATTGAGGAAAATAAGGGTTCTGACCGTGTGGTGGAAGTGATACGGTTATTGCACCAAGAGGGGAAAAACTATCATCTCTATTTTATCGGGGCTGGTGATATGGAAGAGGAACTGAAAAAACGAGTTAAAGAGTATGAGCTTGAAGACTATGTGCATTTCCTTGGTTATCAAAAAAATCCATACCAGTATTTGTCTCAGATGAAGATCCTCTTGTCTATGTCTAAACAAGAAGGTTTTCCTGGTGTTTATGTGGAATCCTTGAGCCTTGGAATCCCTTTTGTCTCTACGGATGTCGGAGGGGCTGAGGAATTATCCCAAGAAGGACGATTTGGACAAATCATTGAGAGCAATCAAGAGGCAGCTAAGGCAATTACGAACTACATGACCTCTACCTCAAACTTCGATGTCAATGAGGCTAGCCAATTCATTCAACAATTTACAATTGCCAAACAAATCGAACAAGTAGAAAAACTATTAGAGGAGTAGCATGGAAACTGCATTAATTAGTGTCATTGTGCCAGTCTATAATGTGGCGCAGTACCTAGAAAAATCGATAGCTTCCATTCAGAAGCAGACTTATCAAAATCTGGAAATCATTCTTGTTGATGATGGAGCAACGGATGAAAGTGGTCGCTTGTGTGATTCAATCGCTGAACTAGATGATAGGGTGTCAGTGCTTCATAAAAAGAATGAAGGTTTGTCACAAGCACGAAATGATGGAATGAAGCAGGCTCACGGAGATTATCTGATTTTTATTGACTCAGATGATTATATCCATCCAGAAATGATTCAGAGCTTATATGAGCAATTAATTCAAGAAGATGCGGATGTTTCAAGCTGTGGTGTCATGAATGTCTATGCTAATGATGAAAGCCCACAGTCAGCCAATCAGGATGACTATTTTGTCTGTGATTCTCAAACATTTCTAAAGGAATACCTCATAGGTGAAAAAATACCTGGAACGATCTGCAATAAGCTAATCAAGAGAGAGATTGCAACTGCCCTATCCTTTCCAAAGGGATTGATTTACGAAGATGCCTATTATCATTTTGATTTAATCAAGTTGGCCAAGAAGTACGTGGTTAATACCAAACCCTATTATTACTATTTCCATAGAGGGGATAGCATTACGACCAAACCCTATGCAGAGAAGGATTTAGCCTATATTGATATCTACCAAAAGTTTTATAATGAAGTTATGAAAAACTATCCTGATTTGAAAGAGGTTGCTTTTTTCAGATTGGCCTATGCCCACTTCTTTATTCTGGATAAGATGTTGCTAGATGATCAGTATAAACAGTTTGAAGCCTATTCTCAGATTCATCGTTTTTTAAAAGGCCATGCCTTTACTATTGCTAGGAATCCAATTTTCCGTAAGGGGAGAAGAATTAGTGCTTTGGCTCTATTCATAAATATTTCCTTATATCGATTTTTATTACTGAAAAATATTGAAAAATCTAAAAAATTACATTAGAACGGGGGTGAGCAAGTGATTGATGGAAAACGATTATTATTTAGTTTGACCATAGTCAGCTATGCTTTGACACTAGTAAGTGGAATTGTGTATCTGTTTAATAATAACAATGTTAGCTTGCTTTCTACTTTATTGTTCTTACTGGTTAGTAGCTTAATTGCTTGTTGGAATGATATCAAGTATTACTTAATCCATTTTATTTTCTTTTTAACTATTTTTGTCTTTCTGGTATCAAGACCGACCATTGATTACTTTAGGGATGGCGCCCTGGATACCTATCATCCCATAGCCTATCGTTTTGCCTTTGTAGTCGTCATGGTTTCGATTCTGGGCTTGACCACAGGAGGCGTCCTGGCTCGTTACTTCATAGCTAGGAAGAAAATAAAAGTAGCAAATATAGGAAATTCTCTAAAAAAGGTTTATATCAAGCGGTTACGCTTTGTTTCGCTAGGAGTTTTTCTTCTCACCTATCCTTTCTATTTCATTAGATTATTCGAACGGCTCTTGTATCGTTTGCAGACTTCCTACTATGCCTACTATGCAAATTTTGAAAGTAAACTGCCTTATTTTACCTACATTTTGTCTACCTTTACGGTCTACGCAATGTGTATGTATCTGGCAACCAAGCCAAAGAAATGGCAGGCCACAGTAGTGCTTGTCTCCTTTATTGCAGCTAATACCATTCATTTGGCAATCGGGACACGAAATCCCTTTATTTTAAGTATTCTATTTGCTTTTGTTTATTACTTTATGCGGGAGCAAACAGAAAAGGGAAAATGGATTGGGTTTAAAGAAAAGTTAGCGATTTTTGTAGGTTCTCCTATTCTCATGTTAGCGATGGGAGTGCTCAATTATGTACGGGATAATGTTCAAGTTTCCCATACAGGTTTCTGGGATATCCTGCTTGACTTTATCTATAAACAAGGGACTAGTTTTGGAGTTCTGGCTCGAGGTTTTCTATTTAACAGTAGCCTACCTTACAGAGATTTCCGTAATTTTACTTTTGGTCCTGTTCTTGATTATTTTGCAAGGGGAAGTTTGGGGGCCATTTTCGGAGGAAAAGCCTTTGAGCATACAACCAATAGTGTAGAGCTAGCTATTGATAGTAATAGTTATGCCCACAATCTATCCTATCTTGTTTTGAACAAGGAATATTTGAAAGGACATGGTATCGGAAGTAGTTATATCATGGAGTTGTATACAGACTATGGTATGATAGGAGTCTTTCTACTTAGTCTCTTGCTAGGTATGTTATTCATAGCCATGCTGCAAGTAGCCTATCGTTCAAAAACAATCCTATTTGCCTTGTCTTTACTCATCTTGAATAATCTATTCTTTATGCCTAGAAGTAGCTTTTCAGAAAGTTTCTTCAATTTATTTACAATGCAATTCTGGGGAATTGTTCTTGTGATGATATTCGTAGCAAAAATACTTACAAAAGAAAACCAGTATCTACTAAACAAAGGAGAAAAAAATCATGTTTGAACATTATTCAGTAGCTGATTTATTTGCAAATCTATACAAAAAACGAAAAGCAAATATTCTAGCTCTCATCGCTTTATTTGCTCTCATTGCTGTACCATTTACAATTAAAGCAGTTAGGAATAAAAACACTGTCAAAGATACAACAAGTTATTCAACTTATCTTATCTATAAAATCACTCCTCCAGAAGATTCGGCCAAAACGATTTTGAATCATCAAATTGGTGGTTATAGTGATTTTTATGGGAAATTGATTGATGGTAATTTGAATGGAGCTTATCTTTTCAATGATGTAGAACCCAGTGAGTTGAAAAAAATTGCCAGTGAATTAGACACGACCGAAACAACCTTGAAAAATTCAACGAATGACTATTGGTGGAAAAAATTGACCGTCTACTATATGATTGACGATGCAGGGGTTGGTGTGAAAATTTTGACATCAAGTAAAGATGCCAATGACTTGTTAGAGCGAAAAATTGATGGGTTGATTGAGAAATTTAAACATGCCTATGCAAATGTGAAAATTGAAAAACTGGAAACCATCAACTCTAAAGAATTGAACGCAAATGGTGAAACAGCGCTTGGCTTAAATGTGAAAAATCTGATTCTTCGTTTAGTTGTTATTGGAGTGGTTTGTGTGATTTTGGTTGTGATGGGAAATGTGTTAGTTTATCTCTTTAATCCAACAATCAATAGAGTAGGTGATTTTTCTCAGTATCAAATTGATTTTGTAACAGAGATTACAACAATTGCTAACCTAGCAGATGTTTTGTCATACAAAAATACTGGACAGGAATTGACCATCGTTAGCTCAAATAAAGCTATCCTAGATAAATTGAAACAGAGTCAAGAGGCTTTAAAAGGAATGCATTTTGTAGATTTACAGGATGTATCATCTCTTTTGGAAAGAGATACAGTCCTTCTTGTTGAAGAGTACGGAGTGACTCGTTATAAGAAATTTGAACAAAGTCTTCAAATTCTTAGAAACTTAAATCGTTCTATCCTCGGTGTAGCAACCTTTAAACTATAAGCTTTCTGATGTATTAGGTCTTCAAAGTCGAACAAGAAGTTTGATTTTGAAGGCTTTTTCTATCTGTCTGCAGAAATTTTCTTTTGGAGTCTCCTATAGAAAGACCCTAGGGAAAATCTATCCGTATAGAGGAGCCTTCTTTTGATAAAATCGTAAAAATCTAGTATAATAGATAGAACTGAAAGTATGAGGTTACTAGCAATGAAAATGAAACAAATTAGTGATACAACTTTAAAAATCACGATGTCTTTAGAGGATTTGATGGATCGTGGAATGGAGATTGCTGACTTTCTCGTTCCTCAAGAAAAAACAGAAGAGTTCTTTTATGCTATCTTGGATGAGCTAGAGATGCCTGATAGCTTTCTGGATACAGGCATGTTGAGCTTCCGTGTGACTCCAAAACCTGATAAGGTAGATGTCTTTGTGACCAAGTCAAAGATTGACCAAAATCTAGATTTTGAAGACTTATCGGATTTGCCAGATATGGAAGAATTGGCTCAAATGTCTCCAGATGAATTTATCAAAACCCTGGAAAAAAGCATCGCAGACAAAACCAAGGATGATATCGAAGCCATTCAATCTCTTGAGCAAGTTGAAGCCAAGGAAGAAGAGCAAGAGCAAGCTGAACAAGAAGCTGAGAGTAAGAAAGAACCTTACATCTACTACATCCTTTCTTTTGCTAAGTTGGCTGACTTGGTAGCTTTTGCCAAGACAGTGACTTTTGAAATGGAAACTTCTGAACTCTACAAAATGAACGAGCGCTATTATTTGACCATTTTAGTGGATATTGAAAATCATCCAAGCCCATATCCAGCTTGGCTGTTGGCCCGTATGCGCGAGTTTGCAGACGATAGTGATATCAGTCGCTCAGTCTTACAAGAGTATGGTCAAGTCTTGATGAGTCACGATGCAGTGCTCAATCTGCAAAAAATCGGCTAATCCTTTCTGGAAAGCTATTTTCAGATTTTAAGAAGAGCGAATCGTCTGATTCGTTTTTTCTTATGGCTTCAAG
>NZ_VMNC01000093.1:0-1801 GCF_013277505.1 Streptococcus sp. k-378
GAGTATGGCATTTATTAAAACAACAACCAACAAAGAAGGACGTACTCATGTCTATCTTGTGGAGGGATATCGAAAAGATGGAAAAGTCAGACAGCGTATTTTGAAAAAATATGGTCTCTTAGATGAACTAGAGGTAGAGGAACCTGATATCTTAGAACGTTTGAAACGTGAGGCAAAGGAAGGTCTACTAACAGAACCTCAATTCTTTCAAGTAAGCTATGACCTACTGGCTCCTATGAATGAGGTGGATCAGTCCTATGGTTGGATGGTCTTGGATAACCTGTTTGAAGAGTTAAAACTAACCGAGTTTCTAAAGACAGTGAAATCGAAATCAGAGTACGATTTGGCTCAAATTTTAAAACTATTAGTTTTTCAGAGAGTCCTCAATCCAGATAGTAAGTTATCTACTTATGCTTCTCAAGTAAACTTATTTGGTCATTGGGAAATAAGCCTCAACGCTATTTATCGTTCGTTAGATAAGTTGGATACCTTGAAAGAAAAACTTCTGCTTCATCTTCATAAAGAAGTGAGTCGCATGACCAAGCGTGAAGCACGTTTAGTTTTCTACGATGTAACGAACTACTACTTTGAAACAGATATCCCCGATGAGACGGTTGTTTCAGTTGATGGTGAAATTCTAAAAGAAGGACTAAGAAGACGAGGTCCTAGTAAGGAACATCGTCCCAAACCCATTGTCCAATTAGGATTATTTATGGATACGAATGGAATTCCCATCAGTTATAAGTTATTTAGAGGAAATCAAACAGATCCTATTACCTATCTTCCAGCTGTTGAGGAAGTTAAAAAACAGTTTGGAATTGAGCGTATTGTGGTGGTGGCCGATAAGGCTATGAATAGCTCTTACAATATTTCTGAGATGATTCATCAAAAAGATGGATGGCTCTTCTCCCAGAAGCATCGTGGACGGCGTGGCGCCTCAAAGGAGCTACAAACACAAATTCTAAATCCAAACGATTGGCAATTTAATAAGGAGTTGACCTTCGCAAAGAAGTCCTATCTACGTGAACGCAAGCTGGGAACGAAGAAGGATTCTCCACTTGTCAAAGAGAAAGTTCTGATTACTTGGTCTAAGAAATACGCTGATCGAGAACGGATTCGTCGGGAAGGTGCTTTAGAATATGCCAGCCAACTAACCAATGCGGAACTCTTTCGACAGACCAGTAAAAAAGGAGGCAAGAAATATCTAGACCTCCACTATCTGGATGAAAAAACAGGGGAACTAAAGCCTTTTTCCCCACTTGTTACCATTGACCATGAGCAGGTTGATTTTGATGCTCAGTTTGATGGTGTGAATGTTCTTGTAACAAGTGAAGTTGGAATGACAGATGAAGAGATGTTGGAGGCTTATAAAGAGTTAGCTAAGATTGAGGATTGCTTCCGCATCACGAAGACAGAGCTTGAAAGTAGACCTGTTTATGTATGGACAGAAAATCATATACAGGCACATTTTTTGACTTGTTTTATCGCTTTAATTCATCTTCGACTCCTCCAACATCAAATTAATTGGAAGATGAGTCCAAGGAGAATCGCTAATGCTCTCAACAGTGCCAAAGCAACTAGGTTACAAGATAATTACTATAGACTACAAGAAAGTCCAGATATGCAGCTACTAAATAGATTATTGGGCATGGAATGGAACAAAGGGTTCGTGAAGTTTGAAGAACTCAAAAATTACGCCAAAGCTCCATATACAACACCTAAACGAGATTAAAGAACAGCGAAATCCCTTGTGGCGCAAGGGGTTAGCTGCCCTTTTGTATTTTTTAAGTGATAAAGTCGG
>NZ_VMNC01000094.1:0-3963 GCF_013277505.1 Streptococcus sp. k-378
TTTGAGCAGCCTGCGGCTAGCTTCCTAGTTTGCTCTTTGATTTTCATTGAGTATCAAAAAAATCAGCTTCTTGATAACTTCGATTTTCAGGTAGGGTCAAATCTACATCCTCCTCCACATCGTCCACTGTCAGTTCAACCGTTTGAGGTAAATTTTTCAAACGATAATGCTTTTGCCTTTGCCCTTCAATACTAGCAAAATCAAGCAAATAGCCATTCACTCGGATTTGAACCAAAAGGAGGTGATTGGTCATGTTTTCCATGATGAGAATATCTTCTAAACCACCTCTGGCACTCGGATAATCAGATACCCTGCGAATACGGATTTTTTCACACATGAGCAAGTTTCCTCATATCAATGATTTCATCGGCCTTATTCCAGACTAGGGGATTATGGGTCGCAATGATGATCATTCGATTTTCATCTTTCAAATCCACCAAGAGATTCATAACCTCCTCTGAATTTTCAGGATCAAGAGCTGCTGTTGGTTCATCTGCCAAAATCAAGGGTGGATTTTTCAAAATAGTCTTCGCAAGGGCAACTCGCTGAGCCTCTCCCCCAGATAAAGTATAGATTTTTTGTTCTAGATCCAAATATCCTAGATTAACTTTTTCTAAAGCCTCCACTTGCCTTTCCAAACGTTCTACTTTTGAGATTTTCTGACCAACAAAGCCCAAATCCAAATTCTCTTTGATTGATTGGTTTTCTAAGAGGCCAAAATTTTGAAAGAGATAGCCCATCTGGTCTCGAAAATACTCACGAGTGGGAATGGTTTTTAAATCTTTCCCCTGATAGAGAACCCTTCCACCATCTATCTTTTCTAGCTTTCCCAAGATATTCAGCAGCGTCGTCTTTCCGCTCCCACTCTTCCCGATTAAGGCATAGACCTTGCCCTTCTCCAGCTTGAGATTCAAACCAGAGAAAATCGCGCGGTCATTAAATTTCTTTTCCAATCCTTGAATATCAATCATCTTATTTTCCTTTCAATACTGCCATGCTACCAGCTTCTTCTTTTTTGTCCTGCCTTACTAAAATCAACAGAGCGTTAAGCGTAAATAAAGCTACAACTAGAGCGCTAATTCAAGCTATCTCCTGTCAAAACACTAGATAGGATTAGGCCAAGCAAGAGAACCCCTCCTTGCGCCAGCAAGTACTTGCCATGAAGCTCATAAATTGTCATACCAGCAAGACGTTTAATCATAAGCTCCCGTCTGAACTGCTCAAAATAGAGAAGATTCATGGAATCAAATAACAAGATAGCCGTAGACAGGGTCAAAATCGTCCCAATAAGGAGAGAGTAAAACTCCACCCGTTTGTCATTTAGTACCTTGGCAAAAAATAGCTGGCTTTTTACCAAGTAAGAGACCTTGTGATACAAACCTTGCTCTTTTAAAGCGGTGATGCTGTCTCCATATCGATCTAGCTTCAAGGCACTATTAGCCGTAGTTCCCCACAACATCCCTGCAACAGGTCTTGTTCCAGTCGCTTGCGGCGTTAGAACTACAATAATCGGATCTTTTAGGTACTGACGTGTTGTCTTGTACCCATCATTATAGAGGAAACGTTCCTGTCCTGTTTCTGTAAAAGCTAGCCTTAACTGTGGAAGGTAGTGTTTCTGACTCGTCGCCTCTACACTTTCAGATGAAAATCTTTGCAGGTAATCTGTAAACAATCCTTGGTAGTAGGCAGACTGCTCTCGCAAGCTCTCAGGCAAGATCAGCCCAAACTCTCCCTCAGACAAGTTTTGCATCTTATCCATAAACTCTGAAGAAACGGTAATCTTTTCTTCTATCAGATAGCGCGGTGAGACATAGATAACATTCCCTGACGGTGTGTAGTCACTGAGACGATTGCCATCTAGGTCCACTTCTGCTCCATCTGAGAAATTGTCAACATTGCTCATGATATAAAAAGAGTCTGTATTGTCTAACCGTTCTTCAGTAAATGTCTGCCACTCACGATTATCCTTACGCATTCCTTCTTCATCGGCAAATGCACTAGACCAACCAAAGGATAGACGGTAACGGTCTGAGGACTGGCTCCATTTATTGCTAGCTCTCTCCATTTCCTGCATTTCACGGTAGTGGGGTAGGAGAGCTGTCGCACTCGATCCGACCACCAATACAGCTAAGAGTTGCCCCACCATCATCAATGTCATCATACGTTTGAGAGGGAGTTTCCCTTTCAATAGATCCACCAGACTATTTTCCTGTAAACCAAGTAGATAGACGACACTTAGTAAGGTAGAAATCCCTGCCAAGGTCAAGCCATAAAGTAGAAGAGCAATGATGACCAGTTGCACCGTTGCCATAAACAAGGCACCTTGATACCAGAGAATCCCCAATCCCAAAAGACTGGATACCAGTACTGAGCAGATAAGCTGTCTCACATCTTCTAACACTGGTCTAAGAGCCACCCCAAACAAGCTCTCACCAGCGATTAAGCGAATCCCTGCCTGACGAAGGGACTTGATCCGATAAATCAGGGTCAGACTCATAAAGGTCAGCAGAAAAATGGCTAGACTCAGTAGCCCCATTGGGGTAGCAGCCAAGAGGACGACCATCGAAAATGCCTCTGTTCTATTCGATACAACACCATTATAACCAAGTTCTTGCAGGGCGGTCTGTAAGCTCACTCCATCCAAACTCCCTGACACAATCAAGTAAGACCCTAATAAATCACTCGTTTCTGCACTCTCCTTGGAGGAAATGGTCAAACCTTCTGGAAGCTCTCCCTGACCATAAGTGGCATAGGTAAAGCGTGTTTCTCCAGCTTCATTTGGCTCAACAATCCGACGAGCGATGAGACTATTGTACTCTACCGCCAAGTGACTCAAAGCCTCTGTCAGCTTTTCTCGATCAGCTACTGATTGGTCTAGCCCAGTACCCATCACATCAACAGAGGGATAGTTACCAAATAAAATCTCTTCTCGATGATCAACGGAATTTATCACCATATAAAGCGATACTAATACCATTGAAATCAAAATAAATAAGCGTTTCATCATTTCCTCCAAAAAGTTACTTGGTCACTTAGTGAGAAGGTGACCACAGTCACCGCCATGTTAAGAAGTTTATTAAGTTCTTTCTACTAGCAACATCTTCAAATATATTATATCCGTTTTTTCAAGAACTATCAAGGACATCAATGTCCTTAAAATCTAATTCTTTCATATTATTTTTAGCTTATATCTAAAAAAACAGTCCTAAAGACGAACTTTAGAACTGTTTCAATGCTAGAACAAGGACATTTTTGTCACTGCTTCACTATGTTTATAAATATTCTTACCCTATTATAAAACGAAGGACACATAAAAAGGTGCCTATTTGATGTACTCTGATTGCAAAATACCACAAAGTAAATTTAACATAATCTCCAATCATTCGTATAAACAATTGTGTGAAACTAATCCGAGAAAAATCAATCACTAGTTGTCAGAGACTTTTTTAGGATTATTGTTTATTACTCGCAAATGGTAAACACGGATTATTCCTACTACTATGAGAACAACTAAATAAGACTGAGTACAGAATTATTTCTTTAAATTATTCGTTTCCTTCTTTATAAAACGGATATGTAACTATTATACCCAAAGTACTAATTATAATTTTAAAGATTGCACCTAAAATATTTAAAGTTGATAAATCAAGTATTCCGTGTATTAGGTATAGTAGACAGAAAAAGAATGGAAGGTATTTTTTTAATTTTTTCATAGCAACAAAATAAACCCCAATTATTCACCCCTAATCTAAAAACCCTCCAGAATCCTTGCCTTAGCTTAGATCCTGGATGGTTTCTTTTTTCACCCAATGGGTGTTTTTTACTAGACAAAAAAGAGTTTCCCCTTTATGGTATAAGTGTAGAAAAAAACACAAAAAGAAAGGAAACTCACATGAACAGTTTACCAAATCATCACTTCCAAAACAAGTCTTTTTACCAACTATCTTTCGATGGAGGTCATTT
>NZ_VMNC01000095.1:0-20761 GCF_013277505.1 Streptococcus sp. k-378
TAACCATACATACGGCAAGGCGAAGCTGACGTGGTTTGAAGAGATTTTCGAAGAGTATTATTCTTCTATGGTAGAATGCTTATAACCATAAGTGAAGTAAATAATACTTCCTATCAACAAAGCAACTAGGAAAGCAATCCAAGTTTCCATATTATACTGTAACATGAAGGATAGACAAATGATGATTGATAAAATCGGTAATAAGGGTACCAATGGTGTTTTAAATTCTCCTGCTTTGGGCATTCCTTTTTCTTTCCGTAAGCGAATCAGGCCGTAAGCTAGCATAATCAAGTAGGCTAAGGTACAAATATTTAAGAAGGCTGCGATACTAGCAAGAGGGAACATTCCTGCTGCTACTGCTGAAGCTAGACCTGTTAAAATAGTAGCATTCTTTGGTACCTTGCTAGTCTTCGTTAGTTCTTTAAAGGCGGCAGGCATTAAGCCATCGCGCGCTAAACTGTAAATCATACGCGATAGGGCATAGGTCATCGAGATACAAACTGTAATCAAGGTCAAGATAGCCACTAATGACACATAGTTGGCTGCCCAACTGATCCCAACGCTACGAAGGGCAAAGGCAACGGCATCATTGACATTTAAATGACTATAGTGAACCACACCAGTCAAAACAAGCGTCACCAAGGCATAGAGAATGGTTACGATAGAAAGCGATAAGACAATCCCTCTAGGAATATTTTTTTGAGGAATCTTGACCTCATCTACAGCCATAGAGATGGATTCAAATCCCAAAAAACCGAAGAACATTAAGGAGGCACCAGCCATAATACCAGTACTAGCACCATAGATTTGTCCAAAACCATAAGGAGCAAAATTACTCCAATTATCAAGTTTGATATGCCAAATTCCTACTAAAACAAAGAGAGCTAAAGCCGAGAATTTCAAAATAACTAGAATAGAATTAAAGCGTAAGGCTGCTTTAGCATTGAGTAAAACAAGCGAGGTCACCAATACCAAGACAAGAATAGGCAATAAATCAACAAATGTCCCTGCTTGAGGATTAAAGGTACCATTTAAAGGCTGAGGAAGGGCTATCCCGTATTGAGAGAGCAAGCCTTTAAAATAAGCTGCCCAACCCGAAGCTACGCCTGATATGGCTGTCATGAACTCCATCATGGTTAACCAACCAGCCAACCAGGCTGGGAATTCTCCTAAAATAGCATAGAGATAACTGTAGGCACCACCTGTAGCAGGTACTCGTGAAGCAAATTCTGCAAAAAAGAGGGCTGATAATCCCACACACAAGGCAGAAATGACGATTGAAATCACTAGGGCTGGACCAGCAAGTGTGGCAGCTGCAGTACCTGTAATTGTAAAGATGCCTGTCCCTACCATGGCTCCGATACCCAGCAAAATCAAATCCCATAACTTCAAATGCCTGTGCATCTCCGTTTTATCCAAACTTACATTCTTTGTTCTAAATATATTCATATTTCTTCTCCAAATAAAATGATGATTCTATTTTACCATAAATATAGGAGATTTGTGACTATTTATAAAATATTTTTCTAAAAAAAAATCTGACTACATCTTGTAATCAGATTTTTATCGATTCTAGTTCATTTCTTTAAATGCTGCTTCTGCATCCGCATTACTGATAGCACCAAATTGAATCTTTCCAATCTTTCCTTGACTATCAATTAGGTATTCTGTAGGAATGCTTCGAATTTGATAAGCTTGGAAGGTTGTTGCTTTAGTATCATAAAGAACTGGGATATCTTTATATCCTTGTTCTTGGAACCATTGTGGGAATTGATCAACAGTTTTTTCACCTTGAATTCCTGGTGCAATGACACTAAGAATTTCAAAATCGCGATCTGGTTTTGCAGCTAATTCCATCAACTCAGGCATACTTTTCTTACATGGACCACACCAGGAAGCCCAAAACTTCAAGTAAACCTTTTTACCCTTAAAATCAGATAACTTGACTTCTTTACCATCCATGGATTGCAAGGTGAAGTCTGGAGCATCTTTCCCAACAGCAATTTGCTGTACAGGCGTTTCTTGTTTTGGCTGTTGTGGGGCTTGAGTTTTTTTAGTTTCTTCCTCACCACAGGCTATCAATACAACTAATGACAAGAGACTTAAGCCAGCAAACATTACTTTTTTCATCATTTTCTCCTTTATTCAAAAATTCCAGCTAGAACATTTACTTGTCCTAATAGTAACAAAATTCCCATTAAAATAATGAGGAAACCACCAATTTTCTTCATTAGCATCATATGACGTTTGATTTTACTAAAATAAGGCATGACTACACCTGAAGCTAGAGCCAAGACCAAGAAAGGAAGAGCCATCCCCAGAGTGTAAATAAGAGTATAGATAGCACCTTGCCAAGCTCCATTGCCTCCAGAAGCCGCAAGCGCTAAAACAGAACTTAAAACTGGACCAATACAAGGCGTCCAACCAAAGCTAAAGGTAATACCGAGTAAAAAGGCTGACCAATAACGATTGGCTTCTGATTTCTTAAAAGTAAAGCTTTTTTGAACCTCTAATTTCTTAAAATGAAAAATTTCCATCTGGTGAAGTCCCAAAATGATAATAATTGTTCCCATAACATATCGAAACCAATTGGCATAGAGAATATGACCAAAGTAGCCAGCACCAAAGCCTAGAATAAAGAAAATGAGAGAGATACCTGCGATAAAGCAAAGTGTTCGAATCAAACCGGACCAAAGAACCTTTCTCCCAAATAAGGAAAAACTTTTTGCACTTTCCTGATCATCCAGTAAAATTCCAGCATAGACTGGCAAAAGAGGAAAAATACAGGGAGAAAAGAAGGACAAGACCCCTGCTAAAAAAACGGAGATTGAAAATATTATCGTTTCCAATAAAGAACCAACTTTCTTAAGATTTCTAATCCTATTTTACTATATTCAATTTAATTTGTATGCTTTCTGCTACGCAAAATCGTATCGGGCACTATTAGACTGATCTTTTCTTTTGCTAGTCAAGGCGGATCTTATCCCCCAAAATAGCCAAAAAGCAACGACAAGGGTTACTCATCGCTGCTTTTGTGAACGGAAACGTCTTTTAGATTTGACATTTCATAAATCATGTTTTACTTGAGTTTGGCAAGGGTTGCTTTAAACTCCTCTACTAGTTTAGCTTCTGTCTCTGCTGAGCCATTTTCTTCTTTCACGAAATCAAGGGTTTCTTGGAGAAGTTTTTGGGCTTTAGCAAGGACTTTTTTATCCGCTTTTTCTGCATCTAGCTGTCCAAGAACTTTTGTCAATTCCGTGCTTAATTGCTGAATTTCTGACTCTTTCTTACGGCGAACCAACCAGAAGGCAATCACACCTAGAAGAGCAAGTAGACCGACTACAATCACTCCTGCTGGAACTGAGTTTGTTTCAGTCATCTTATCTGAATCCTTACTATCTTCCGTTCCTTGTTTGGCATCCTTCTTGTCCTGTGCAGGCTTGCTGTCGCTAGCATTTGCTTTCACATCTTTGAGAGAGTCCAAGGCAGCCTTCACAGACTCTACTGCAGTACGCAGACCTTGCTCTGTCAAGGCACTATCTTCCAGAGCTTTTTGAGCATCTAGGAGGACAGTTTTGGCTGCATCGATTTTCGGATCAGATACTGTTGCCAAAGCTTTCAAGTGTTGGTCTAACTCTTGAGTCAAGGCACGAAGTTCAGACTTGTCAACTTGCTCTTGAGCTGGAGCTTGCGTGTTCGTTGAGCTAGCCGAAGGACTTGCTGCCACTCTAGGAGCTTGAGTCGGAGCTGAACTTGAAACTGGAGCAGGACTTGCAGGTTGACTCGGAGCAGTTGGTTGAGACGGTTGTGGAGCTGGCTCAGATGGAGCTGTTGGAGTCTCAGTAGCTCCTTGGTCTGGCTGAGTAGGAGTAGAAGGTTGCGATGTTACGTTATACGAATCGGGAATTGGATAATATCGTTTTGATGGCAAGCTGACTGGTGTTGAAGAAGCACTAACTTCACTATTACCATGTTTAGCTGTCGCACTTACTTGAGTTCCTGCACTAGCCGCATTATGGGAAATTGTAACAACACCACTTACTCCATCAATGCTGACACCTGATTTTGTTGGTGTTAGGCTCCAGCTTGACCCTGATTTCGTAGCTACAACTTTGTCGCTTCCAATGCTAATTTCTACATGGTCTGCATTCGCACTTGGTGTTACCGTTACATTGGCATTCGCTTCGCTAGAGGCAACTGTTGGTTTTTCAGGTGTTGCTTCTTTAGCTACTGGTGCTGTCGCTCTTCTTTCATCACTAAACCAGGAACCACGTTCTCGTGGATTACCATCGTTTACGTTATTATTTACTTCGATAACAGTGAGTGCTCTAAATTTATCTGTTCCTATCTTATTAACTCCAGACTTATAATCAGACTGGGTAATAGTAATTTGGCGTGCAGAACCATCCCCATCATTATTAGGAGATATATCTTTAGAGGCAAGTATATTATAACCTTCCGGATAAGCTAATCCATCCGTACTCCCTCCATAATTAGAAATATCCGAACCTCCGGTTACCAAATATACTTTCATCTTTGCGCCATTAGGTAATTTAGGAACATAAGGAATTGTCACATCAATATTAGGTTTTTCATTAGCTTTACCTGCTAAGCTCGGGACACTTGCATCTGTACTATCATTTGGTGTATTAATAGTCGGCTTCTGAAAAGGGAGATAGTATCCAAATTGTGTCGTCTGACTACCGCTTGAAGTAGTTACTGTTACATTCAATAAATACTGACCCCTGCGCGGAGTAATTCCGTCGAAAGTCAAAGATGCTTCACTCCCATTGACAGAAGATTCGACCTTTAACCCCATGTTTTCATGACCAGTTACAGATATGCTAGTAATTTTCTCATGATTTGATTTAGCACTAATTTTCAAAATATTACCAAATACTCTATCTCCACCTGGTACTACTAGTATATTAGAAACTTCTATTTGTTTACGTACTGCATTCCATCTCCCAATTGTTAATCCTGCTATATTCCGTCTTTTTCTTACATGAACTCCTCTTTCCGCAGAATTTTCCTCACTATCATTTTTTGACATCATCACTTGATTACCATCTAGTAACTTGTGAGCTTTTTCGACAAGTTCTCCAGAAATCTTTCCGTCGTCTGAAAGTCCTAACTTTTCGTTGATAGTATCTGCTAAGTTTTTAAAAGCTGCTGCCGACTCAGGATTGGATTCTTTCAATCTTTTAGATGCATCTATCAATTTATCATATAACTGATCCCCATCTTCTTCTTGAGATTGATCTATCTTATCTTCTCTATTAGCTTCTTCTTTGATAATTGAGGATTTTTCTTCCAACTCTGGTTGTACTTCTTTTTTATCTTTTTCTACCTCGGACACAGTAGATAATTCACCAGATACAGGTTTAACTACACCATCAACTTTTTCATCACCTTTATTCTCTACTGTTGACTTAGCTTTTCCTTCACTATCTTTAGATGAAGTTCCTGGCTCTTTTTTTCTCTGTCTCTTGAGTGTTTGGTTTAGCTCCTTCTTGTTCTACGTTAAGATTTTGATTGCTTGTATCTGATGGCGGTAAGACAGATGGATTCCCAGTGTTGCCATTTCCATCCTGACTGACCACTTCTGTATTTACTTCCGCCGCCTGGACTTCTGTCGCTGGATTAGCTATAAAAAAGACAGACCCTAGCAAGACTGAGACTGCTCCAATTGAAAACTTGCGTATAGAAAAGCGTTGACGCTCATTCATTTTAAACTGTTTCATAGTTTTTCCTTTCTTTCTACCCTGTCTTTGCTCCTCTAGCCATGTTCATGCAGGCATCAACTCGCAATAAAAACAGGAAAACATGACCTTTTTTCATCTTAAACAAATGACAAAAAGGCCCATTGTCTACTAATACTTCATTATATCAACTTAGTTCCCTTCCTTCAACCTCACTTTGTTTTAGAAAATCGATGATTATATATATATATTGCTTATTTTAAAGGATTTAGAGGCTCCTTATTTGTAAATTTAGTATATTTTTCGTTATTTTCAGAAATTTTAAATTTATATGACATTCAAAAGAAGCTGTTCGTCTTGCTATCTATCGCCAGCAAGAACTATCCTAGACTCAACAAATAAAAAAACAGGCTCTCCGAAAAATACTTACCTATCACGGAAGGAATAGTTGTTCCTCTTTTTTATTACTAAAATTCAAAGAATTCCAGAGCTTTTTTCAAGAGCAAATCCGTATATTCTGGATCTTCTTGGGCTACTTCTATTTCCCACTGAACTTTTTCCAAATCATCTGTAATCACTCCATCTACTCCTAAGTGAAGCGATTTATTGATAGCTTCTGAATCATTGACAGTCCAGACATAAAGTTTCTGATCCGTTGTCCATAGTTTGCTTACAAAATATTCATCCAAGGTCGAGTACTCCATAGTATATCCTGTCGCCCTTGTTTTAGGAAAGACAGAATTGTAGGGCATGATAAAATAAACTGGCAGTTCGGCATCATACTGTCTTACTTTTTCGACAACATGGTAGTCTAAAGACTGGATTTGATGTCCATAAATCTTGAGCTTTGCAGCATAACGGGCTAAAAAACGGTCCATCATGTCTGGACTATCTTTTTTACTGGTTTTAATTTCAATTAGTAATTTTTGACCAAGTTCGTTGGCTCGACTGAGATAATCTTCAAAGCTTGAAATTTTAGTCTGGTAGCCATTTTCAAAAATATCAATCCCTTTAAGCTCCTCCAAGTTTAAGTCTTGAGGACTTTTATTGATACCTGCTAGATTTTTCAAGTTAGCATCATGCATCATGACAAACTGCCCATCTTTTGTTTCCTGCACGTCCGTCTCCACCAAGTCTGGTTTGAGTTGTGCTGTAGTTTCCAAGGACTCTACTGTATTTTGAATCCCATTTGCATTGGAAACCCCTCGGTGAGAAATAAGTTGAGGTAGATGAACCATGGGAGCCTCCAGATAAATATAACCTTCTAAGGCAAAGAAAAGACTGGCACAAGTCATGACACCCCATCGCACGATGTGATCTTTTTCTCTCCTAGGAAGCATATCCAGCTCCTTTCCTGTCAAAAATGAAACAAATTTAACCAAAAAATAAGTCAGAGCCATATAATAGAGATTTTTAATCATGACAAAATTCAAAATACCAAGAATCAGAGACTCTCTCTGAGTGATATCATCTACCAAAGTTTGAGCCAATAATAAAGGAATCAAAGGAAGATAAAATAATAAATGTGCTTTGAGCAAGATGTAAAATAAATTCCAAGCATAAAAAGTAACTCTCTTCTTGGTTTTCTCCAAGCTAAACATCACTGATTCTCGAACAGTCAGCTGATCATATACAATCTTCGGAAGGGCAAACATCAATCTGACAGAGACATAGAGAAAGATAAGAGATAGAAGTAGGATGCTCAGCCACCACATCCAATATTTATCTTCTAAATAAGCTTGGATAAACTCTGGAATGACGATTTTATTAAGATAATAAATCTTCAGCATTTTCCGTATAAAAGGAAAAAGCATAGCTATATAGAAAAAGATAAACAAGGCTTTAGCGCAAGTTAGCTTTTTCATAAATCCAAAACTTTCATGGAAAACCTTGCGGATATACTCAATTAGCCTTCGCTTTTCATGATAGAGGAGATGACGAGCACCAATAAAGAGGAGTCCTATTTGAAAATAAGCAACCAGAAGGTTAATTACAATCAAGGCTAAAAAAGCTAGACTAATCAATGGAGAATGAGTAAGGATGGCTAAGACATTGTTATAGGAAATAAAAAGATAACCTGTCTGATCTAATAAGAAGCTAGCCAACCATGAATTGAATGGTACCCACAAATACTCCACTATCATAAAAATCAAGAAAAATAGAAAGAGGATTTTATCAAGATTGAGGTAAATCTGTTTAAGACCCAATTTTTTAGGTTTTTCAGGTTTCATAGGCACTCCTAGTCAAATAATTGAGACAAGTCCAAGCCACCAAAAGGATTGTTTGATAAGCTACTTTCTGTCTCTAACAATTCCCTAGCTTGATCCGACTCTAAGAAGGATTCGTAAACACGCGCCGTCATCCGAGCATCCTCTAAACTATTATGAGACTGACCTTGAAATCCAAGAAATGAGGCAACAGTTTGCAATTTGAGATTGGCAATACCATGTAAATCTGAACTCCGACGTTCAAAAGCTTCATCATACAAATCCACCTTGTACTGTTGGCTATAGTCTAAACCATGCTCTGCTAAAATAGGTAAATCACTTTTAGCAGCATTGTAGCCTATCATCAGCAAAGAACCCACAAACTCTTGGAATTCTTCTAAGACTTTCTCAACTGGAGGAGCATCTTTTAAGGTCTCAGCTGTAATCCCGGTCAAACCATTGATAAAGCTTTTTAGAGGGACACTGGTATGAACATAGGAATCATAAGCATCGATTTCCCGACCATCTCTAAAACGCACTGCCGATACTTGAATCAAGTGTGTTTGTCCTTCGTGCTGATTAAATTCTAAATCAAAAGCAATGTAATCTTCTAATCGTTCCATTCTGTACCTCTCCTCTACTGTCTCTATTCTAATCAACTATACTATTCACAAACAAAAGAAGCCATCAGGTTAGCATGTAACCTAAACAGCTCCTTGATTATCCTCCAAATAAACGAGCAAAAAAGCCTTTCTTAGTGGATTGGACTTCTTCTTTTGCTTGGTCCAGCTCTAGCTTAAGATTTTCTTGATCCTTCATAGCTTGAAGAGTCAATTGTTGTTGCTGATCCAGTTGTTTGTCTTTCTCAGCAATCTGACGGTCTTTGATACGCATCTGCTCGTCTTTTTCTGATAACTGACGATCCTTGGCTTTTAATTGTTCATAAAGACGAAGAATTTCTGCATTCTTCTCATCAACCAGAATCTCCATCAGTTCACGTTGCTTGACATCTTCACTGACAGGCTCATCTTCAAAAATCGTTTTTTTATAGATTTCTTCTAGCTTAATCAAGCCACTTCTGGTAACGACTGTTACCCCTTTGTCATTTTTATCTGTGTCTTCTTCTGGTAATTCTTTGACACGGTTATTGATTGCTTGGCGAGATAATCCTAAGACCTCTGCAATCTCACTGACGGTCATTTCAATACTCATAATATCCTCTGAAACGTTTTCTAGCTTTTCTTTACTTAAATCTTATCATAAGCTAGAAAAACTGTCAAATTTTCGCTTAATTTAAGGCCTTCAAAAAGGCTAATAAGACTTGGGCAGAGCGACGTCCAGCTTCGATAATAAACTCATCAAAAGAGATGTTTGCTTCATTGTTGGCATTGTCACTCATAGCTCGGATGACTAAGACTGGAAGATTAAGGGCATGCGATGCCTGAGCAATAGCTGCTCCTTCCATCTCAACTGCTAAAACTTCTGGGAAATGAGACTTAATCGCTTCTATCTTATCATTTCCTGCAACAAAACTATCTCCTGTAGCAATCAAACCAAGATGCCAGTTCTGGTCCAATTGAGATAAACTCTCTTGGATTTTGGCAACAAAGGTTTTATCTGATTCGAAATAAAGCGGTTGTTGCGCCATTTGTCCATAAGCATAGCCAAAAGCTGTGACATCCACATCATGATAGGCTAATTTGTCAGCAATCACGACATCCCCAACAGCGATACCCTCTGCTACTGCTCCAGCAGATCCCGTGTTAATCAAAGCATCCACTTGAAAATGATCAGCCAAAATCGCCACACTCATAGCAGACATGACCTTACCAATTCCACTTTCTACAAGAACGACTTCATGCGAGGCAATGCTTCCTGTATGATAGGTATTGCCTAAAACAACTTGCTCCTGGGCATTGTCTAAATGCTGGACCAGATACGCCAGTTCTTCTGGCATAGCCGCAATAATTCCTATTTTCATTTCAATTCCTTTTCTATTACAAAAGTTTCATTGCTAAGACAAGCAAAATCAAGAGAAAGATGACTGCAAATAAAATCTTATTTAACTTAGAATTGAAGACATTTCTCTTGGTATTTTCAATGCGACGGCTTTTATGAATAGACGGTTCGACCTGAATCTTCAAGGTTTCTTGGCTAAAACCATGATCCTTAGGATTGGCATAACCAAAACGTGAAGAAGAGGTTGGTAAAATCTTGGTCTCCTCATCATCTAGCAAAGGGGGACCTGAAATTTTTTCGCCTCTATTAGCTCTTTCAATCATTTCATCCGTTAATAAAGGTTTACCCATACTGACCTCCTCTATTTTTTGTGCAATTCCCAATACTGAACAGCCATAATGGTCTTGGCATCACAAATATGACCTGATTGGATCAATTCCTTAGCTTCTTCTAAGCTCACTTCAAGGACTTCCAAGGTCTCATCGTCATCCTGCGGACGTGGATTTTCTACCTTTTTCAAATCGCTCGCTAGGTATAGTTTTAACTTTTCATTACAAAAGCCAATGGCTGAGTAAAAGTCGTACAAGAGTTCTAACTTCCCTGTATAGGCTGTTTCTTCCTCTAATTCACGAAGAGCAGCTGCTACAGGGTCTGTATTTTCTCCTACTTCCAGTTTTCCGGCTGGAATTTCGTAAGAGACAGCCTCGATGGCCTTGCGGTACTGCTTGACCAAGATGAGTTTTTGCTCATCCGTTACTGCTAAAACACAGACAGCTCCATTGTGGAAAATCAAATCCCGTTGGGCAGTTCCCTTGCCTTCTGGTAATTCAACCTGATCTTGGACCAGTTTAAATATTGGTCCTTGATAGATTTCTTTTCGGCTAAGCGTTTTTTCTTCAAATTCCATGATAGGCTCCTACTGATTATTAGGATGATGAGGAAGACGTGTTGCATATTCGTCTTTATTGACCTGACGACCGCGACCAATCGCAATCGCATCTGCTGGCACGTCTTTGGTAATAGTTGAACCAGCACCAACGAGGGAATTGTCACCAAGTTCTACTGGCGCAATAATGGTTGAATTTGAACCAACAAAGACATTGTTACCGATGACTGTCTTGTATTTGTTTTTGCCGTCATAGTTGACTGTAATGGTTCCAGCACCGAAATTAACCTTGCTACCCACTTCACAGTTTCCGATATAAGTCAAATGACCAGCCTTGCTATTCTCGCCGATAGAAGAACCTTTCACCTCAACAAAGTTTCCAATATGTGCTTGGGCACCCAGACTTGAACCTGGACGAATGTGGGCATAAGGTCCAACAGTTACGCCGTCTGCAACACTGCTTTCCTCAATCATAGAATTGGTAATGACAGCTCCTGCTCCGATAGTACTATCCACTACATAAGTACCGTTTGTCAAAACAGTCTCAGCACCAATTTTCGTTTGCCCCTTCAAGGTAACATTGGCTTCGATTTGAACTTCAGGCGCAATCTCAACATCAATATCGATATAAGTTGCTTCTGGATTAACAAAGCTAACGCCATTGACCATGTGTTGATGATTGATTCGACGACGCATCACTGCTTCCGCAGTCGCAAGAGCCACACGGTCATTTACCCCCAGACTCTCATCAAAATCTTTCAAAGTATAAGCACCAACTTTTTCACCAGCTTCACGGAAGATGCCAATGACATCTGTAATATAGTATTCGCCTTGAGCGTTGTTGGTGTTGATGTTTTTCAAAGCCTCAAACAAACGCTCGTTATCAAAAACATAAGTTCCAGTGTTGATTTCCTTGATTTGCTTTTCAAAATCTGTGGCATCCTTCTGCTCAACAATGCGAAGAACCTCAGCATTGTCATTACGAACAATTCGTCCATAGCCAAAAGGATTATCTGTTTCAGCAGTCAAGATAGTCGCCACATTTTTATGATTGATGTGGAAATCAATCAAGTTTTTCAAGCTTTCACCTGTGATTAAAGGAGTATCTCCTGCGATGACCAAGGTGTGACCTGACAAACCTTCCAAGATAGGCTCTGTCATCATAACCGCATGACCTGTCCCCAACTGTTCAGATTGAGTCACAAATTCTGTCTGTCCAGCCAAGACCTCTTCAACCAATTCCGCCTTGTGTCCTACAACTGTTACTGTCTTTTCAGGTTGGATAGCTCCCACACTACGAAAAACATGTTCCAGCATAGAAATACCCGCAACCTTGTGCAACACTTTTGGCAAATCAGATTTCATGCGAGTCCCTTTACCCGCTGCTAAAATAATGGCATAATTTGACATAATCTTCTCTTTTCTGTAGAAATTCCCTTTTATTATACCATATTTCAAATCATTCCGCCCCCTTGAATGAAAAAATGCTCTAAAGTCTCTTCTTTAACCCATTTTTTTTGATTTTTTTCATTTTTAGGGTAAAATTATGAGATATGAGAAAACAAATTCATCCGCTTATTTTATTTAGTTTTTTTGGGATTATGATGTTCATTTTAATCATCAATCGCCCACTTAATGACAACCAATCGTTTAAAACAAAATCCAACATAGCGCAGATTGAAGCACAGGCTTTGAAACACTTAGACAAACCGATTATTGACCTCTCTGGCTGGCAGCGTCCTGAGGAAATCAACTACGATGCCCTCTCACAAAATATTTCAGGCGCTATTGTTCGTGTTCACAGTGGTGCTCAAACAACAAAAGAAAATGATGCTTCCTTTATCAATGGAATAGACAAGGCCTATAAGAGTCATATCACTGAACTTCAAAAGCGGAATGTCCCAGTTGGGGTCTACGCTTATGTAGCTGGAAAAAGTGTCCAAGAAATGGAAAAAGCCGCTGAGGTTTTCTACAATGCAGCCTCTCCTTACAGTCCTAGTTACTATTGGCTAGACGTAGAAGATAAAACCATGTCCAATATGAACGAGGGTGTTGAAGCCTTTCGAGCAAAGCTAGCATCACTAGGTGCTAAAAACATCGGCATCTACGTTGGGGTCTACTTCATGGAAGAACATAGTATTGATACAGGCAAGTTTACCTCTGTTTGGATTCCGTCCTACGGCTCTAACTCAGGATTTTTGGAGAGCAGTCCTAAAACTGATTTAGATTATGATATTCACCAATACACATCTAAAGGAAAAATTGCCGGCTTTGACCACGATTTGGATATCAACGTCATCTCTCCCTTAAAAAACAAAGAAGAAACCTTTAGAAAAATCTTTTTAAAACCTTAAAAGCATTTGTTTAGCATTTGCTTTTTCTTTTTGTGTTTGATTGTGATACAATATAGTAAGGATTTTTTGAAATAGAAATAGTTGGAGGAACTATATGCTCTCATGGTTAGCGCGCCTTATTAAAGGGATTGTGATTGCTCTTGGATTTATCCTACCGGGAATTTCCGGAGGGGTTCTAGCAGCAATCTTAGGAATTTATGAACGGATGATTGGCTTTCTGGCCCATCCCTTTAAAGACTTTAAAGAAAATGTTTTGTACTTTATTCCAATTGCCATCGGTATGCTTCTGGGAATTGGCCTATTTTCTTATCCGATTGAATACCTGCTTGAAAATTATCAGGTCTTTGTCTTATGGAGCTTTGCGGGCGCCATCATTGGTACGGTTCCTAGCCTCCTCAAAGAATCAACTCGAGAATCTGACCGAGACAAGATTGATTTAGCTTGGTTCTGGGCAACCTTTATTATTTCTGGACTAGGTCTCTATGCCTTAAATTTTATCGTTGGAACCTTAAGTGCCAGCTTTCTTAATTTGGTCCTAGCAGGTGCACTGCTGGCTCTTGGCGTATTGGTTCCTGGCCTCAGTCCATCAAATCTACTTTTGATTTTGGGTCTCTATGCTCCTATGTTGACTGGTTTTAAAACCTTTGACCTCTTGGGAACCTTCTTACCGATTGGAATCGGGGCAGGTGCCACTCTCATCGTTTTTTCAAAATTGATGGATTATGCCTTAAACAACTACCACTCACGTGTCTATCATTTCATCATCGGTATCGTCCTATCAAGTACCCTTTTAATCTTGATTCCAAATGCAGGAAACGCTGAAAGTATCCAATACACAGGCCTTTCACTTGTTGGGTATGTCATCATCGCCTTCTTCTTTGCTCTAGGAATCTGGCTTGGTATTTGGATGAGTCAATTGGAGGATAAATATAAATAATGGCAAAAAAAGTTAAAATCAAAAAAACATTGGTGGAACAAATCCTGTCTAAAGCAGGTATCCCACATCAGGGAATTCAAATCAATGCCCTGGAAGGAGAGCTGCCTCAAGGTTATGGACGAGATCAGATTTTCAAAACCTTGGCGCTTCTGGGAGACAAGACAGGACCGATTATCGGAATTGTCCCTATCACCCAACACTTGTCGGAAAAGAAACTAGCCAAAATTTCTGGCAACAAAAAAGTGAGCATGATTCCACAAAAGGACTTGGAAAAAACAACTGGTTACATTCATGGAGCTAATAATCCTGTCGGAATTCGTCAGAAACACAATTATCCCATTTTTATCGATAAAATTGCTCTAGGTTTGGATCAAATGATTGTCTCTGCAGGAGAAGTCGGACACAGCATTATCATCGCGCCACAAGACTTAGCTAGCTTTGTAAAGGCAGACTTTGTAGATATTTTGGAGGACAGCAAGTAATGAAACTCTACTTTGTCCGCCACGGTCGTACCCTCTGGAACCAAGAAGGTCGTTTTCAAGGTGCTAGTGGAGATTCTCCCCTTCTTCCTGAATCCATTGAAACCCTAAAACAACTTGGCCAATATCTTAAGGAAATTCCTTTTGATCAGATTTATGCAAGTGATTTACCTCGAGCGGTCAAATCTGCCGAGATTATCCAAAGTCAACTCAAGACTCCCTGTCCTTTAGAAAGTGTCCCTAATCTCCGTGAATGGCAACTTGGGAAGTTGGAAGGTTTGAAAATTGCAACCTTGGAATCTATTTACCCGCAACAAATCAAAGCTTTCCGATCTAATCTTGCTCAATTTGACACTCAAATGTTTGGAGCAGAGTCACTTTACAGTACAACACAACGGACCATCCAATTTATCAAATCACTCAAAGATAGTCCAGCTGAGCGTATTCTAATTGTCGGACACGGCGCCAATCTTACTGCCAGTCTTCGTACTCTTCTAGGTTATAAAGAACCTCTTCTTCGTAAAGATGGTGGTCTAGCAAATGCCAGCCTGACCATTCTAGAAACCCATGATTTTGAAACATTCACTCTCGATACTTGGAATAATACTTCTTATCAATCATAATTATAGCCTAGCCTTCTGAACTAGAACCATAGGAGATATAGTCAGTTGAAACAAAAATAAGACAAAAGAGCCTCGTAAAAAGGTATTGCAATTTGCCAATACCTTTTTGATATGAACACGTGTCTTCTCAACAGGATTGTAAAGCAAAATGAAATAAGAACTGAATAATGTGATTTGAGAATTTAAATCAATTTATAAGAATTTTTTTAGAAGCAATGATGTACTAGTTCAGATTCACTTTTCTATACTAATACTCTTCGAAAATCTCTTCAAACCGCGTCAACGTCGCCTTGCCGTACTCAAGTACAACCTGCGGCTAGTTTCCTAGTTTGCTCTTTGATTTTCATTGAGTATAAGATGAGTAGGGAGGAAGAGGTAAAAGTTTATGCCCAAACTCTTCACATAAGAACTCTAGCTTACCCATTCTATGGAATCTTGCATTATCCATTAAAACTTCCAGACTCATACTCTTCTAAAATCTATTCAAACCACGTCAGCTTCACATTATATATGTTGGTGACCTCATAAGACTTATCTGCAACCTCAAAGCTGTTCTTTGAGAAACCTACAGCTAGCTTTCTAGTTTAATCTTTGCTTTTCACTGAGTAGCAAGTTAAAAAATGAGGCTGGTCAAAAAGTCTTGAAAATCAAAAAACGCATCATATCAGGTATTGAAACCTTGTACTATGCGTTTTATTGTGGGAAGATTTACTTCATTTTTCCTGAAGTCGAGTTTTTTCCCTGACTCATTGATTTGGACTATTCTTTTGATGAACTGCTTGAGCTTGAATCTCCGCCACCAATATATTGGGTAAAGATATTTTGGAAGGCTTGGTCCTTAACCTTGATATTAGCTGCTTGTAATTCTTTTCCGATAATGCTTTGAACAAATGTTGAATCATTTTGTTTTTGAGTCAAGATAACAGTTTTTAATTTTTCTTTGTAGTCATCGATATTAGATGATTTTTCTGTTTTCTTAATGAGTTTTACAATGTAATATTGGCTACTGTAGGCTTGTGTACCAGTTGCTGTAATCACATCAGAAATGCCATTTACATCTAAAGCGAAAGCGGCTTTCTTGACTTGCTCTGGTACTTCTGTTGAAGCAGAATCAAAGGTGATTTCTCCACCATTCGCTTTGGTTTTCTCATCCGTTGAGTTGTCTTTGGCTAATTGAGCAAAGTCTGCATCACTAGCTTTAGCTTTTTCAAGAATTTCTTTAGCCTTGTCTTCATTGTCCAAACGGATGATTTGAGCCGTTACATCTGGAGTGTATTCGTCAAATGCTTTCTTATAGGCATCATCTGTCAATTCAGCTTCTGCTGCTTTCTTAACTGCCAACTCAACCAATTTACTTGTACGAATTTGAGCTTTACGTGTTTCAAGAGTCATTCCTGCTTGTGACAAGACACGTTGGTAGTTCTCACCATATTGTTTCTCTTCTTCGGCAATAGTATCATCAACCTCTTTATCATCAAGCTCTGAGCCATATTGTTTTTCAAAAACTTTTTGGATGGTCATATTTAACAAGACTTGTTGGGCTGAAGGGTTGCTTTTCACTTGCTCATAAAATTGATGTTCTGTGATGACATCCCCTTTCATGCTGATAAGGTCTGCCCCTTCTGAACCTTTCGAACAAGCTGCTAAAGTTGCTACTGATAATAGTGTAATGGCACCTGCCAATAGTTTTTTCTTCATGTCTACTCCTTTGAGATAAGTGTTACTCTATCTATTTTACTATATTTTCTTAAATTTTTCTGAAAATCATTCGCTGTCAGGCAATTGAACATCTGCTACATTTTTACGAAGCATGAGAATTCCATCCCCCAGAGGTACTAGTGTTGCGGTAAGTCCTGGATTGTCTAAGGTTGCATCAAATAGTCTTTGAAGTCCTCTGTAAATAGTTCGCTGGCCACGACGAACCTCCATAATGTCCTTGGCAACATCACCGCCTTGGAAAATATCATCCAAGACAACCACACCTCCAACTTCCAAATGTTTGAGGATTTCTGGCAGAAAAACGATGTATTTAGACTTAGCAGAGTCCATAAAGACAAAATCATAAGACTCTGTCAGTGTAGATAAGACATCCACCGCATCTCCTTCTAGGAGAGTGATTTGCTTGCGACTGTCAAACTGGGCAAAATTTTCCTTGGCAAAACCAATCATTTCTGGATTGCGATCAATGGTTGTAATCTTGGCCTTTGGCGCATGTTCAGCCATCAAAAGGGCTGAAAAACCGATAGCCGTCCCAATTTCCAGTATGTTTTTAGGTTGCATGGTTTCCATGAGAAAACGGAAATAAGCAACCGTTTCATGGGGAATAATGGGAATATTTTCCTTGCGGGCAAAGTCTTCCAATTCTTTCAAGGAACCTGTGACTTGCTTTTGTCGCTGACGCATCAAGTCTACAATTTCTTCCTTGACGACAGGGCGACGCATGTTATGGTTGGCATTCTTACTATACGATTCAACCATCTTATGCCAATCCCAATTTTTCAACAAGGGCTTCAAACTCATTTAAACGACGTTCGAAGACTGCAAAGGCATCGTTGAGGTAGTCTTCCTTCTCCATATCAACACCAGCTTTTCTCATGACATTGAGTGGATAGTCAGACTTACCTGCTTTGAGGTAATCAATATAGCGGTCACGGTCTTCTTGACTACCATGGACAATCTTTTCAGCCAGGGCTGAGGCTGCTGCAAATCCAGTTGAATATTGATACACATAGTAGTTATAGTAGAAGTGTGGAATGCGTGCCCACTCGTATTGGATTTCAGGATTGTCTTCCTTACTCAAACCATAATACTCTTGGTTCAAGTCTGCGTAGAGTTTATTTAGGAAATCGCTTGTCAAAACTTCCCCATTTTGGTCTGCTTGGTGAATGGCGTGTTCAAACTCAGCAAATTGAGTTTGGCGGAAAACTGTTCCACGGAAACCATCTAGGAAGTTATTGAGAATAGCAAAGCGCGTTGCGTCGTCTTCCACTTCTTCCAATAATTTCTCCGTCAAGATATTTTCATTGGTAGTTGATGCAATCTCAGCCAAGAAGATAGAATAATCTCCGTAAACATAAGGCTGAGTTTCACGAGTATAGCTTGAATGCATACTGTGACCTGTTTCATGAACAAGAGTAAAGAGATTGTCTAGATTGTCCTGCCAGTTAAGAAGCATAAAGGCATTTGTATCGTAAGAACCACCAGAGTAAGCTCCTGAACGCTTGCCTTGATTTTCGTAAACATCAATCCAACGCTCGCTGAAGGCACGTTTAACACGGCTCAAGTAATCCTCACCCAAGACTGCTAAGGCTTCTTCTGCTTTTTTCAAGGCTTCTTCATAAGTAAAACTGTATTCAACAGATGAAAGCGGTGTGTAGACATCGTACATCTTAAGGTCTGAAATTCCCAAGATTTTTGAACGAAGTTCAAGGTAACGATGCAAGAGTGGCAAATGCTTGCGAACTGCTGCTACCAAATTGTCATAAACACTTTCTGGAACAAAATTGGCCGCTAGGGCTGCATGACGAGCACTCTTGTAGTTGCGAACTTTGGCACGGTAGTTTTGTACCTTAACATTGGTTTGCAAGGTTTTGGCATAGGTATGTTGGAATTGTTGATAAGTCGCATAAAGAGCTTGATAAGCACCACAGCGAACCTCACGATTTTTAGACTCCATCAAACGTGTGTAAGTCCCGTGAGATAGCTGAACTTCCTTACCATCATCGTCGAGGACATAAGGGAACACAATATCCGCATTGTCCAAGATAGCGAAAGTTTCACTTGCCGAACCAAAGATTTCTCCAGCTCCAGCCAATAATTCTTCTTCGCGTTGTGATAGAACGTGATCCTTGCTTTGCAAGAGCTTGTCAAAATAGTGTTGATAAACCTGCAGCTTTGGTTGAGCCTCTAAAAAGTCAGCATACTGCTTTTCACTAATTTCCATAAATTCAGGCTCATAGAATGAAAAGGCTTGATCTAGCTGACTGTAGAGAGTCATGGCCTTGGCATAGTACTCTTGGTACTTGGCTTCACGTGTGTCCTGGTCATTTTTCATATGAGCATAAACGTAAAGCTTCTCCATTTGGCGTTCCATTTCAAGAGAAAATTCAGTAATTTCGAGTAGACTATCCGCACTATCCAAGAGATGACCTTCATACTGGGCTACTGTCTCCAATTTTTCTGTTAAATCTTTTAAGGCTTCTTCCCAAGCCTGGTCAGTTGGGTAGATCGTTGATAGATCCCATGTATCTTTTTCATTTATTTCATTTCTTTGTAATACCATTAGATTCCTCCATCCTTTCTATTCTACCATATTTTTCAAGAAATATTGCTGATAAAATGCTGGTGGATAAAGCTTTTGCCAATCATTTTGATGATTTTCTTGATAATAGGTTTGAAAATGCTTATAATAGCTAGTCAAATCCTTCTCAATTTGGCAAAAATCACCTACTAGTGGTCGAATTTGTGGATACCATTCTTTCAGCCCATAAGTCAGGACATTTTCTCCCTTTTGATAGGCTTCTGCTTGTTCTTTCATCCAAATGGGATTTTGATAGTACAGTTGTTGCCGGATATAGCGACAGATGTCCTTATCTTGAGAAACTGTAAAACGAGATATTTTTTGTTTCTTATAGGGAAGACGTAATATCTCCAGTAGACTACTTTGACCATAGGGAAATTCCTTGATTTGATAATGGAGTTTGCCACGGAGATCCTGGTGAATCAGGTATTTGAGTCTTAAAACTTGTTTTTCACTGTCTAATTCCCAAACATAAAAGCCCATGTTTTGACTAAAATAGAGAAACCCTTCTTGCAGACGAGTCAAACGCTCCTTGAGCCAAAGTTTTTCCCCCAGCAGCCACAGTACTTGGTAACCCTGACTACGATAACCCTCACTACGCTCTTTAAGAAGTTTTTGAGGCAAGGGACTACATTGAACCTCTAAAGCTAGATTGCCATTTACAAATACATCTGCAATCTGTTTAAGCTCTGGAAGCGGGTACTCTAATTGCACCTCTGTCTCTTTTTTCAACCAGTGATAGAGGGATTCCTTATTGGCTAGGTGTTCTGGACTTTCATTTTCAAATGAAAAATCACAGTCTTTTAAAGATTTATGGGCAAAATGGGTCCGTACACTTGATCCTTGACGCAAACGGAGCTGACCTCCACAAGCTGGGCAGGTATATTCTTCCTTCTCAAGCTTATCCTCTAACACATTTACCAACTGTCCCCTAGCATCTCTCGCAACAAACATGATTTCCCTCCTTTTCTATATTATTCGTAAAAATTAATAATCGTATTTTTAATTATAGAAGAAAAGTATAGTAAATTGAAATAAAATATAAACAAATTGATTGGGGAATTATAGTATATTGAAATAAGATGTGAACAAAGAGATTAGGAAAGTCAAATTATAATCAATGAAAATCAAAGAGCAAACTAGGAAGCTAGCCGTAGGCTTTACTTGAGTACGGTAAGGCGACGCTGACGTGGTTTGAAGAGATTTTCGAAGAGTATTACCTTTTCATAAGATTTTTATCTATTTTTCCATGCTTGGTAACGGGTATCAATCAATAATTGAGTGAGGCGTCCCATGGTTTTCCTTTCTTCTGGA
>NZ_VMNC01000096.1:0-684 GCF_013277505.1 Streptococcus sp. k-378
TAGTCGTATGAAAAGTATCCAACTGAATATGAATGAAACGAAAAAATATCTTGTGATAAAAGCTATAGACCAAGGAAAGAAAACAAAGAATCGAGCCTGTGTCGAACTGAATCTTTCTGAAAGACAAATCAATCGTCTGCTACTAGCCTATCAACAGAAAGGAAAAGAAGCCTTCAGACACGGAAACAGAAATCGAAAACCAAAACATGCAATCCCTGATGAAATCAAAGAACGTGTCCTAAAGAAATACCTCTCCTATGAAACATATAAACCAAATGTCCTTCATTTCTGTGCATTACTAGCTGAAGAAGAGGGAATTCAGCTCTCTGATACAACTGTTAGAAAAATACTCTATAAGGAAAACATCCTCTCTCCCAAGTCTCACAGAAAGACAAAGAAGAGACTAAGAAAACAAGCTAAACTGAACCGCAATCATCCCCTAGACAATCCAATCTTACCGTCCGCTAAAGATTTCCTGGAAGACACTAAAAAGCTACATCCTAGTAGACCCAGAAAGAAATTTGCTGGAGAACTCATCCAAATGGAGGCTAGCCCTCATGCCTGGTTTGGAGCAGAAACCTCTAACTTACACTTAGCCATTGATGATGCTTCCGGCAATATCCTAGGGGCTTATTTTGATAAAAAAGAGAACTTGAATGCTTACTATCATGTCCTTGAACAAAT
>NZ_VMNC01000097.1:0-7634 GCF_013277505.1 Streptococcus sp. k-378
TTATACTCAATGAAAATCAAAGAGCAAACTAGGAAGCTAGCCGCAGGCTGCTCAAAACACTGTTTTGAGGTTGTAGATGAAACTGACGAAGTCAGTAACCATACATACGGTAAGGCGAAGCTGACGTGGTTTGAAGAGATTTTCGAAGAGTATGAAGTTTAAAGAAAGGCCAAGATACGAAGATAATCTCCAATCAGTGCCACTTCAGCTACAAAGAAGAGGAGGATAATAACTCCGTTCACAAGGACAGACAAGAATAACTGATAGAAGGAGTCGGCTTCACTTGCTTGACTTGGTCTGGTAATGATATGGAGACTAGCAAGCAGAATGATTCCAATGCTAATCACACATAAAAGGGCTGAAAATCGTAGGCTATCAAAGAAGGCAAAGAAACTAGCAATAGCAGTGAGGAAGATTGGAATTGCCAAGAGTTGACTATATTGTTGGAGAACCTTGTCTAGCGTCCAGTCCTTTTCTTGGTAGATAAATCGTCTCACGACGAAACTACCCAAGAGGAATGAAAAGAAGAAGAGTGTTGTCGCTACTAGGATAGAGATGATAGAAAAGAGAGTTAAAGGTGCTAGTTGCTCAGGGAAGTGGCTGTTTATAGTTGCTATATGTCCATAGTAAGCATGTTTGATGTGGTAGATACTAAAGAAAAAGGAAGATGCAGAAAACAGAATGAGCAAGAGAAAGGCTGTATAGCTGTGTGTGCTACTTGTTTCAAGATTGTTCGTAGGAGATTTGATTGCTTCCACTAGCCAAGACCAAAAATCAAGCACTTGCTCTTTCCATTTATCCCTAGATTTTGGAGCTTGGTCGGGGATAT
Source organism: Streptococcus sp. k-378 (assembly GCF_013277505.1). Lineage (NCBI taxonomy): Bacteria > Bacillati > Bacillota > Bacilli > Lactobacillales > Streptococcaceae > Streptococcus > Streptococcus sp. k-378. Next base: position 830 of record NZ_VMNC01000097.1, read on the forward strand.
AAGGACTTTCTAAAGATTTACTGATAAGAAGTGGCTCTTTCGTGGTTGCTTTTTGCTGAGGAAGAGCTTCTTGGCTCTCTTCAGCTATAGTGACTTTTTCTGTTTCTCCAGAAAGATCTGGCTCTTCTTCACTAGAATTAGACGCTTTCTTTTCTTCTATTTCTGTTCTCGCTTCACTGTCTTCAGGCGTTTCAATTGTCTCTTCTTGCTGGCTTTCCAGTTCGACTTCAGATTGAGAGACTTCCTCCTCTACTTGAGTATTTTTTCCAATTGGTGTATCGAGATCGGCTATCGTTTCTTCAGCCTTGTCTGCAACCTCTTGAGCTTGCTCTTCAGGCTTGTTCTTGCTTGTTGTTTTTACAAAATCATTACTTTCAAACCATTCTTGTTTCATGGTAGAACCTCCTTTTGGTTAGATAAATATGCTTCCATAGTAGCAGATGTAAGCGTTTTTGTCAACGTCTGCTTGGTGTGGATATTAGATCAATATTATCATCAGATCTCGCAATGAGTTGATCCTTGACATCGGTTTTTTCAGTTTTGTAAGGGTTGCTTAATTCCGTACCTCTTGATTCAGGCTTTTCTCTTGTGAATTGGAAGATAGAACCGTAGTTACTTGAGATGTCCCAGTTAATTCGTTGGCTTTCTTTCTGGTCTAGGATGATTCTGAGATAATCTTTGGCAGTCAGTTCAACCTTACCATGGACTTGGATATTTTCAGCGTGGAAGTGATGTTCTGTTGACTCTAGCTGACTATCTGTAAGAACTGTATCAAAGATATTAACGATATTGGGGGTTGTGAGTTTACTGTTTTTGATACGACTTCCTTCAATTCGGAGGATATAGCTGTTTGTATTGAGGGTCGCATTTTCAAGGCTAGCATTTATGATGGTGGTTTGTCCGCGATTGGCTGAGATGTTGATCCCTTTTAGAGTTCTCCCTTTCGGTAGTCCGATGATGACATCATTAAAATGATTAGATGAACTACTTACAATATGGAGAATCCCATCAATTCCAGAAGAGATAAATGGACTTTCAGACAGTTTCTTATCAGTGAGACTCAGAGTTCTATCGTTCTGATTGGTGATAAGATCATGGTGAGCAGAAAGTGATGGATGGTAAGAAATGTGGATTTGATCATCGAAAGAGTCTGTGATGGTCAGCGCGTGCTGGTGAAGAGTGATTTCTAGGTTTTCGACTTCCTTGCCAAAGGTTAGTTCTTCCGTACGGCTATCATAGACAGGTTCTTTGGACATGGAAAGTAGGCTCTTAATCCCGTCAGATTGGATACCTACAAAAAGCAGGATAAAGCCGATAACGGTAGTCACTACACCAAAAATGAGAAATCCTTTTGTCAATTTACGCATGCTGGTCACCTCTCTTTCCTTTTTTAAGAACAAATTGCACCAGGCGAACAATGAGTAGACCGAAGAAGCGGGCTACATAGGAAATACCTAGTAAGACTAGTGAAGAAGCACCGATAGCCAGTAAACCAGAACCGAAAATCAAGATAAAGACTGATTTGGCTTGGGCTAAGACAGTGAAACTTTCAACTAAAAATAGGAATCCGCCGATGATACCCAGTATGGAAACTGCAAAGAAAGCCAGAATAACAGTCAAAGCGGCTACAAGGATTGCGAACAGGGTCACGAGGATGGCGATTCCCAGAGGAATACCGATGGGTGCTGCAAGGAGGGCTAACAAGGCGATATGCAAAATTTGTCGGTTATTTTTTTGAGCGGGTGCCTCATTGATTTTTTTATCGAGAAGATTGGAGAGGACTTCGTGAGCTGCTTCCTTAGGAGTTCCTAAGCTAGCGATGAGTTCTTCCTCTCCTTCGACTCCAGCATCGTCAAAGAGCTCTCTGAAATAGTCCATGGCTTCAATTTGGTCAGCTTCAGGTAGTTTCTTGAGATAGAGTTCTAGCTGAGTCAGGTATTCAGTTCTTGTCATGGCGGATACTCCCTTCTATGATGCCATTGATGGTGTCTGTATAGAGTGCCCATTCATCTTTTAGGGTCAAGAGCTGTTCTATACCACCATTTGTCAAGGAGTAGTATTTGCGCATGCGACCTTGGAACTCTCTAGAATAGGTTGTCAGAAAGCTATTGCCTTCCAATTTTTTGAGAATGGGATAGAGTGTGGATTCTTTGATATTAGCGATCAGCTTAATGGTTTGGCTAATCTCATAACCATAAGAATCCCCTTTTTCCAGTACGGCCAAGATGAGAAATTCAATCAAGGCAGAGGATGTTGGAAAGTACATGGGAAACCTCCTTTTCTAATGTGTAAGATTTTTATATATAATTTTTCTACACATACATTGTACATCTAAAAGAAAGCCCTGTCAAGAGAAATGTGTAAAATTTTTATATATAAAAAACTTCTAGCTAAAACTAGAAGTTTAAAGGATCTTATCCGCTCTGTCCACTGTAAAGAGGGCCACAGTCATCAGGATATCGATGAGCAAGAGGGCAGCTACAGATGGTACCCAAGAGTGGAACAGGTCAAAACTGTAACCAAAGAGGGTTGGCCCAAAGGCTGCTAGGATATAGCCTCCTGTTTGAGATAGGCCGGACAATTGGGCTGTCTTTTCAGGGGCGCTTGTCTTGAGTGAAAAGTTGACCATGAGATAAGGGAAGAGGGCACTGGTTGCGGTTCCGATGAGGAGATGGATGGCAAGCCAGTAAATGAAATTATTGATTGGGAAAAAGAGCATGGAAATGCCGACCACACCAGCTAGTGAAACCAGAGTGAGCATGAGCTGACGGTTGCGAGTAGATAAACTGGTTGTCAGGCTTGGGATGGTCATTGAAAAAGGAATGCTAATCAGAGATAAGATAGAAGTCAGCAAGCCAGCTTCGTGACTGGATAGACCTGCATGGATAGACATGGTAGGTAACCAGGTCATGACGGTGTAAAAGATCAAGGATTGAAAACCTGAAAAGATAATAATTGCCCAAACCTGTTTATTACGCATGACCTTTATTTGACTTTTTTGTTTGGTTTGTGGAGCTAGTCTATGATTATAGCGGTGATTTGGGAGCCAGACCAAAAAAGTTGCTAGACAGAGTAACGTGAGGAGGAGGATAAGTCCTTTCCAAGAACTGGCTTGTGTAATGGGCACAGCTAGATAGGAAGCCAGAGCCGTTGCAATCCCCATAGACGTTACATATAAGGTGGTCAGAAAACCAATTTTCTTTGGTTGATTGGCTTGGATAAGACTAGGAAGCAGGACATTGATGACTGCGACACTTGCCCCAACCATCAAGGTTCCTAGATAGAGCAGGGGCAGATTGATTAGTCGAATAAGTGAGCCGATGGTCAAGAAGAAGAGGCTGTAGGTGAAGAGATGCTCCAAGCCGATTTTCTGAGCCAGTCGGGTAGAAAATGGTGAAAAGAGGGTAAACATAAGGAGAGGCAGGCTGGTCAAGACACCAAGCGAACTAACTTCTACCTCTAGACCTTGCGAAATATTTCCCAAAATAATGGGTAAAACAGTAAAAGGAGTTCGCAAGGAAACACCAATCAGGATAATACCTGGAACAAAAAAGAGTGATTGCTTTTTCATATAATACCTCTTATAGCTGATTTTTAATAACAGCTTATTTTAAGGCTTTTTCACTATAATGTCAAGTAAGGTTTCTGGCTTTCAAGATAAAAATGGGAAAGTCTTGAAAATTATGATAGAATGGTGGAAGGAAAAATTCAGGAGAGTAGTAGTGACTCAAAATGTTAAAAGTCTTCTCGTATCCATTGTAATCAGTGCATACAATGAAGAAAAATATCTGCCTGGTCTAATTGAAGACTTAAAAAATCAAACCTATCCTAAAGAGAATATTGAAATTCTATTTATAAATGCTATGTCCACAGATGGGACCACAGCTATCATTCAGCAATTGATAAAGGAAGATACAGAGTTTAACTCAATTAGATTGTATAACAATCCTAAGAAAAATCAAGCTAGTGGTTTTAACCTGGGAGTTAAACATTCTGTAGGGGACCTTATTTTAAAAATTGATGCTCATTCAAAAGTTACTGAGACTTTTGTAATGAACAATGTGGCTATTATTCAACAAGGTGAATTTGTCTGTGGGGGGCCTAGACCGACGATTGTCGAAGGAAAAGGAAAATGGGGAGAGACCTTGCATCTTGTTGAGGAAAATATGTTTGGCAGTAGCATTGCCAATTATCGAAATAGTTCTGAGGATAGATATGTTTCTTCTATTTTTCATGGAATGTATAAACGAGAGGTTTTCCAGAAGGTTGGTTTAGTAAATGAGCAACTTGGCCGAACTGAAGATAATGATATTCATTATAGAATTCGAGAACATGGTTATAAAATCCGCTATAGCCCAAGTATTCTATCTTATCAGTATATTCGACCAACATTCAAGAAAATGCTGCATCAAAAGTATTCAAATGGTTTGTGGATTGGCTTGACAAGTCATGTTCAGTTTAAGTGTTTATCATTATTTCACTATGTTCCTTGTTTATTTGTTTTGAGTCTTGTGTTTAGTCTAGCATTGTTACCGATCACATTCGTATTCATAACTTTACTATTAGGCGCCTATTTTTTACTTTTATCACTACTCACTTTGCTGACTTTATTAAAACATAAAAATGGATTTCTAATTGTGATGCCCTTTCTTTTATTTTCCATTCACTTTGCTTATGGCCTTGGAACGATTGTAGGTTTAATTAGAGGATTTAAATGGAAGAAAGAGTACAAGGGAACAGTAATTTATTTGGAAAAATAAGCCAAATAAATTAAAATGTGCTACAATAACAATATAGTAAAACTCTTTTAAGGAGGAGTAGATTGACATGAATAAAAAACTAACAGATTATGTGATTGATCTGGTGGAAATTTTAAATAAACAACAAAAGCAGGTTTTCTGGGGAATATTTGATATTTTCAGTATGGTGGTTTCGATCATTGTATCTTATATTTTATTTTATGGGCTGATTAATCCAGCACCTGTTGACTACATTATCTATACGAGTTTGGCCTTTCTGTTCTATCAATTGATGATTGGTTTTTGGGGGTTGAATGCTAGTATTAGTCGTTACAGCAAGATTACGGATTTCATGAAAATCTTTTTTGGTGTGACTGCCAGCAGTGTTTTGTCTTATGGAATCTGCTATGCCTTCTTGCCACTCTTCTCCATCCGTTTCATCATTCTCTTTATCTTGTTGAGTACCTTCTTGATTTTATTGCCACGGATTACTTGGCAGTTACTCTACTCCAGACGCAAAAAAGGTAGTGGTGATGGAGAACACCGTCGGACCTTCTTGATTGGTGCCGGTGATGGTGGGGCCCTCTTTATGGATAGTTACCAACATCCAACCAGTGAATTAGAACTGGTCGGTATCTTGGATAAGGATGCTAAGAAAAAGGGTCAAAAACTTGGTGGTATCCCTGTTTTGGGCTCTTATGACAATCTGCCTGAATTAGCCAAACGCCATCAAATCGAGCGTGTCATCGTTGTGATTCCGTCGCTTGATTCGTCAGAGTATGAGCGTATCTTGCAGATGTGTAATAAGCTGGGTGTCAAATGTTACAAGATGCCTAAGGTTGAAACGGTTGTTCAAGGACTTCACCCAGCAGGTGGAGGCTTCCAGAAGATTGATATCACAGACCTTTTGGGTCGTCAGGAAATTCGTCTTGACGAATCGCGTCTGGGTGCAGAACTGACAGGTAAGACCATCTTAGTCACAGGAGCTGGAGGTTCAATCGGTTCTGAAATCTGTCGTCAAGTTAGTCGCTTCAATCCTGAACGCATTGTCTTGCTCGGTCATGGGGAAAACTCAATCTACCTTGTTTATCATGAATTGATTCGTAAGTTCCAAGGGATTGATTATGTACCTGTGATTGCGGACATTCAAGACTACGACCGTCTCTTGCAAGTCTTTGAGCAGTACAAACCTGCTATTGTTTATCATGCGGCAGCCCACAAGCATGTTCCTATGATGGAGCGCAATCCAAAAGAAGCCTTCAAAAACAATATCCGCGGAACCTACAATGTTGCTAAGGCTGTTGATGAAGCTAAAGTGTCTAAGATGGTTATGATTTCGACAGATAAGGCAGTTAATCCACCCAATGTTATGGGAGCAACCAAGCGCGTGGCTGAGTTGATTGTCACTGGCTTTAACCAACGTAGCCAATCTACCTACTGTGCGGTTCGTTTTGGGAATGTTCTTGGTAGTCGTGGTAGTGTCATTCCAGTCTTTGAACGTCAGATTGCTGAAGGTGGGCCTGTAACGGTGACAGACTTCCGCATGACCCGTTACTTTATGACTATTCCAGAAGCTAGCCGTTTGGTTATTCACGCTGGTGCTTATGCCAAGGATGGGGAAGTCTTTATCCTTGATATGGGCAAACCAGTCAAGATTTATGACTTGGCCAAGAAAATGGTCCTTCTAAGTGGCCACACCGAAAGCGAAATTCCAATCGTTGAAGTTGGAATCCGTCCAGGTGAAAAACTCTACGAAGAGCTCTTGGTATCAACCGAACTGGTTGATAATCAAGTTATGGATAAAATTTTCGTTGGTAAGGTTAATGTCATGCCTCTAGAAGCCATCAATCAAAAGATTGAAGAGTTCCGCACTCTCAGTGGAGATGAGTTGAAGCAAGCTATTATCGCCTTTGCTAATCAAACAACCCACATTGAATAAAAAAGAAAAGCGCATATTATCAAGTTGTTCATAAGAACCTTGGTAATATGCGTTTTATTATGTAGAGACTTATACTCTTCGAAAATCTCTTCAAATCACGTCAACGTCGCCTTGCCGTATGTATATG
>NZ_VMNC01000098.1:0-3274 GCF_013277505.1 Streptococcus sp. k-378
CATACCTACGGCAAGGCGATGTTAATGCGGATTGAAGAGATTTTTGAAGAGTATAAATCTTCCTAGGATAAAGCAAAACGCATAATATCAAGGGTTTTAAACACTTGATATTATGCGTTTTCTGATGTTAAAGACTTTCTACCAGGTTTTTTGAAGCATAATTGTTAGTTGTAGTCATTTATTATTCTTCAAAGAAAAATGGTGGGGCGAATTTTTTCAGTTCTTCAAAGCACTTTTGAGCAGCATCTGCATCTTCACAGATGATAAGACAGACATCATCACCACAAAGGGTAGCGATAGCGTCAGGGAAGCTCAAAGCATCAATGATAGAACCAAAGGATTGAGCCAGTCCAGGAAGGGTTTTTAGTAGGACTTGGTGTTGAACTGGGCGCATCAAGACAAGGGCGTCTTCCATGTAGAGTTCGAGACGTTTTTCCCATTTTGAGATGGAACCATTATTAAGAACATAATAAGCGTTATCTTCTTCGCGGACTTTTGACAGGTTCATATTTTTGATGTCGCGTGAGAGGGTTGCCTGGGTCACTTGAATGTCGTTCTCAGCAAGAAGGGACTGTAATTCAGCCTGTGTATGAATCTTGTTTTTTGCGACAAGAGCGCGTATGAGTTGGTGGCGGTGTTCTGATTTATTCATAATAATGTAACTCCTTTTAGCAAGGTATGGTAAGCGTGGACTGAGTGAGGTCGACAGTCAAGTGGTAGTCGGTATTGTCACGTATGGTGATTTCAAAGTCAGTAGTATAGAGGACTAAACGAAGAGTATCTCCTTCTTTTAGCTTATAAATAGTAGGTTGCAGTTCAAATTGGATATCCATCCATTCATCTGCAGTAATATCCTCTACTAACAGTAGATCAGTTCTATTTTGTAAATTAAGGTAACCTTTTGTCACGACTCGTTGTGCATTTGGTCTAAATGGCAATTCACAGAGATTTTCCAACATGTAGTAGCGTCCATTATCAATGGTTCTAGCACCTAAAACAGCAGGATAAGGTTGTAGATATTTCTTCTGTCCAAATTCCAGTAGTTGAGCAGATAAGAGCCCCTTGTTTGTGCTGGATTTGATCCGAAGATTGAGTTGAGCTCGACCGTTCAAGTGAAGATCTTTGGTTACAGGAAGGTCAATAGTAATCTGATTGGCTTTTCCTTGATAGAGTTCCGTATTGAAGGTCTGGTAGGTTTTTCCATAGCGCTCAAAATCCTCATCTGGGTACTGGTTTTGAATAGCTTGCTCTTCTTGACCAAGTGAGAAAATTTCTGAGCTTTCTTGATTTCCAAAGTAAGAAAGAGTCTGCCAAGTCTGAGGAGCTGTATTGTCCTGCCAAATGACAGTAGGAAGTTGGAAATCTGTATCTTGTCCCAGTAATTTTTTAGTCAATAAGGCATTCATGGATTCACGGAAGTCAATTGATTGCCAATTGTTCATATACACATGGGCGCCATTATGGAAAAAGAGGTGCTTATTTCTATGAGTAGGAAGCGCATGGAACATCTGGTAAACATGAAGTGGTTTGACATTCCAATCCTGAGAACCATGAGTAAAGACAAGCTCTGCCTTTACTTTATGGGCATTGAGCAGATAATTGCGGTCATGCCAAAACTGGTTATAGTCCCCAGTTTTTCGATCTAGCTGAGCTTTCACTTTTTCTAAGTCAGCTTGGTGAGCTTTATTGCCACGGATATAGTCGCCAGCCAAGAGATTACGAGAATAGGTTAGTTCAGCAAGGGAGTCAAAGTCCTCACCTGGATAACCACCTGGGCTAGTCACCAGACCGTTTTCACGGTAGTAGTTGTACCATGAAGAAATGCCAGCCTCAGCAATGATAACCTCTAAACCATCGATACCTGTAGTCGCCAGACCATTGGACATGGTACCTAGATAGGAAAGTCCAGTTGTAGCTACTTTTCCGTTTGACCAGTCAGCCTTGACTTGACGCTGGCGCGTATGGTCGGTAAAGGCACGGCAACGGCCATTTAGCCAATCAATGACATTTTTATAAGCCTCGATTTGCTGGTAGTCTCCGTTAGTCATGAAACCAGTAGAGTCTTTGGTACCAACACCTGAAACATAGAGATTGGCAAAACCTCGTGGAAGGAAATAGTCATTAAGAATACAGCTAGAGTTGATGTGACTTAGCTTTTCCTCAGCTTCAGCCACAAGCTCAGCTTGACCTTGAGGTTGGACGAGATTGAGTTGAGGTTCCTCTAGTTCAATCTTATGAGCAGGTTTAACCTCAAGCTCGCCCTCCATCTTGTAGAGAGCCTTATCGCTTGCCTTGTCATTGGTTCCCTGATGATAAGGGCTGGCTGTCATGATGGCAGGGATTTTTCCATCAAAACGAGGACGAATAATGCTGACCTTGACTAAGTCTGGAAGACCTTTTTGGTCAGTATCGACACGAGACTCAACGTAAACCACTTCACGAATGACATCATGGCTGGAAAAAGTTGCTAAACTTTTGCCGTTAAAGTAGTGATAGTCATTATCCTCCGGAATAAGACCATCACTAACAAGTTGGTCGATAAGAGTATTTCCCTTTTTGGTGCGAGTATTGAGTAACTGATAAAGATTTTCAATCAAGTCACCATATATAATGGGAAATCCAGTTTCTTTACGAAAAACGTCACTATCTTCGAAGTCAACCAAATAAGAAAAGCCTAAAAGTTGAAAAGCAACAGTATAAAAAATATCTGCTGTCAAGTCTTTGTCAGATTTGAAAAAAGTTAATATGTTAGTTTCTTTATCTACAGCCAAGCAGAAGAGTGGATAGTCGGTGTTCTCATAAGTGAAAAATAAGCGACGTAAAAAAGTTTCCAGTAATTCCTTGGGATTGGCTGTGTTTTGTAAATCAAAGCCACATTTTTTTAGTTCAGATAAGATATTTTCTTTTGGAAAAGTGATATAACTATATTGATTAAAACGCATAGAACCTCCATATAGAATGATAGTTAAGGGTATTATATCAAAAAAAAAGCAGAAAGGGAATTGTTAACTGCAAAAGGAAATAATCCAATAAAAATGAATAAAGTACTAAATTCAACATAGAGAACAGTGTAACAATAGACATAATAGGTATAATATAAAAATTCTAGGAGATTTATATTGTATGTTTTCTGTTTTATGTATAATATAGTATAAATATAAAAACGATGGCAAAAATACAAATGAATAGAAAGTAAATTAGTAAGCTGATGAAATTTTTCTCAAGAGAAGCCTTTTATAGGTGAAAATGGTATAATCCCGACTTTATCACTTAA
>NZ_VMNC01000099.1:0-3906 GCF_013277505.1 Streptococcus sp. k-378
TAACAATGTTTTAGAAGTAGAGGCGCACTATTCTAGTTTCAATCTACTATAATAGAAATTACTTTGACTTTCCTGACTGATTTGTTTAGTTCTTATTTCATTCAGATATGCTATGCATTAACCAATAGCGGATACCTACGGAAAACTTGCCACTCAGATGTAGGACCTGCCCATCATACAAAAAAACAGACTTCATCCCACAAAGAGATAAAATCTGTTACTATTTTCTACACGATATTTCCTAATTTTTAATCCAGCAGTTGGTCTACTTGGCTGATGGCTCGCTCGGGTTGCTGGGTAAAGGGCTTGTTGCCAAAAAACTCCAACCACGGCTTGCGAACCTCGTCTTTGCTGGTTTCTCTGTATTTTTTAGGTCTTATTTATGGTGGTCCTTCAATAGCGCCTCAAACTCAGATACTGATATACCCAACTGCTGGCTGGCAACCTCAGAAGTCAGAAGTCCTTGGCGAACCATATCTAGGAAGGCAAAGAATTTTCCACGTTCAAGTCCTTGTTCTAAACCTTTTTCGATGCCTTGTTCAATCCCTTCAGCTCGTCCACGTTCAAGACCACGCTCCAACCCCTGTTCGATACCTTTTGCCCTAGCTTGTTCCAAGGCATAGTCCTGTGCTAATAATGCTTGTTCTTCTCGCATACGTAGTTGACTAAACATTTTCCTATCCTCCTCGGACCAGCTCTTGTAGTCCAGCAGTTGGTCTGCTTGGCTGATGGCTCGCTCGGGTTGCTGGGTAAAGGGTTTATTCCCGAAAAACTCCAACCACGGCTTGCGAACCTTGTCTTTGCTGGTTTCTCTGTATTTTTTTAATTCCAAGAAAGCCATCTTGACCAGATGGTTTTCTTGACCGTTACTTGTGATGGTTAAGACTTCACCCGTCGTGTCCTCGCGCATACTGAAACTGTGAAAAGCTAAGTCATCTTGAAAATAATTACTATCTACAATTGCGATTGCATAGACTGGTGCGATGTGTTTATAGCTCTGGTGAGTATCACCTTCTCGCTGGCGAATTTTTTCTAGGTTTTGATTGACCTGACTGCACAGGTAAGCCCATAAACGATTGATGAAAAAATTCTGATGATGTACTTGAATCTCAATGATTACTTGAGTGCCATTATCTAGTTCAGCTAAAACATCTATACTGGTATAAAAATCCTGCGCTGAGTAGGGCAGGGAAGGCAAGACGTGAATGTTACTTCCCTCCAAAATCGTCACATTTTTGGCTGGCAAGTCCAGCATATCGCGAATAAATTGACAAGTGATTTCTGGGTTGCTGAATATTTTCTTAGCAACCAAGTCATTAGTTGGGCTAATGCCCGGATGTCTTAGAATCATCCTTTTCCTCCTTCTATTATAGCACATTTTTTAATCTAATTTACTAGATTTGATGCTTCTATCTATTTATTCGTAAAAGAAAGCTTTTCTTCAGAAGAAAGCGAATCGCTTATTTGAAATTTTTTACCCTCTGTTGGATAGTCCCGTCTATCTATGTTATAATGAAAGAAGGATTTAAAATCGGAAAAGGAGTATCTATGCTTAAATTAGGTGTCATCGGAACAGGTGCTATCAGCCATCACTTCATAGAAGCAGCCCATGCTAGTGGAAAATACCAGCTGGTCGCAGTCTATTCTAGGAAACTTGAAACTGCCGCAACCTTTGCTTCTCACTATGAGAATATCCAACTATTCGATCAATTAGAGGACTTCTTCAAGAGCTCTTTTGATGTAGTCTATATTGCCAGTCCAAACTCCTTACATTTTGCTCAGTCAAAGGCTGCCTTGTCTGCTGGTAAACACGTCATTCTTGAAAAGCCAGCTGTCACTCAGCCACAAGAATGGCTAGACTTGAGACAGACAGCTGAGAAAAATCACTGTTTTATATTCGAAGCAGCTCGGAATTACCATGAAAAAGCTTTCACTATCATCAAAAACTTTTTAGCAGACAAACAGATTTTGGGAGCAGATTTCAACTATGCCAAGTATTCTTCAAAAATGCCTAACTTGTTGGCTGGGGAGACACCAAATGTCTTTTCAGACCGTTTTGCTGGTGGAGCTCTTATGGATTTGGGGATTTATCCTCTCTACGCTGCCGTTCGCCTTTTTGGAGAAGCTCAGGACGCTACCTATCAAGCTCAACAGCTTGACAATAGCATGGACCTAAATGGAGATGGCATCCTCTTCTACCCAGACTTTCAAGTTCATATTAAAGCTGGAAAAAACATCACTTCCAATCTTCCTTGCGAGATTTATACAACAAATGGAACCTTGACCCTCAACACGATTGAGCATCTTCGCTCGGCTATTTTTACCGACCATCAAGGCAATCAAGTCCAACTCCCTATCCAACAGGCTCCTCATACGATGACTGAGGAAGTCGCTGCATTTGCACAGATGATTCAGCAACCAGACCAGACACTCTACCAGACTTGGCTGGATGATGCAGGCTCTGTTCATGAGCTACTATATACCATGCGCCAGACTGCTGTCATTAGATTTGAGGCAGAAAAATGAAAACCAAACTACCGACCGAGTGGCAAGAACTGAGCGACCAACTCGGTTTCCAAGAATTTACCCCCATTCAAACTCAACTATTTGAACCCCTTCTTGCTGGGGAAAACCTCCTAGGAGTAAGCCCAACAGGAACTGGCAAGACCCTAGCTTATCTCCTACCAAGCCTTCTCAGACTACAAAAGAAAAAAGCCCAACAACTCTTGATTCTAGCACCAAATACAGAACTTTCTGGACAGATTTTTGACGTATGTAAAACGTGGTCAGAAGCCATCGGCTTGACAGCCCAACTCTTCCTATCAGGTTCAAGCCAGAAACGCCAGATTGAACGCCTAAAAAAAGGACCAGAAATTCTGATTGGAACTCCTGGCCGTATCTTTGAACTCATTAAATTGAAAAAAATCAAGATGATGAATGTGGAAACCATCATTCTGGATGAATTTGACCAATTACTAGATGATTCTCAGATTCACTTTGTTGAGAAAATCACTCACTACGCACCTCGTGATCACCAACTGGTCTACATGAGTGCGACGACCAAGTTTGACCAAGAAAAGATTACACCTAACACACATACTATTGATCTTTCTGACCAAAAATTGGACAACATCCAACATTTCTATATGCAGGTAGAGCAACGTCACCGAGTGGATATGCTACGAAAACTAGCTCATGTGGAGGATTTCCGCGGTCTGGTCTTCTTTAACAGCCTATCAGACCTTGGAAGCGCAGAAGAAAAATTACAGTATCGGGATATATTGGCTGTTTCCCTCGCTAGTGATGTCAATGTTAAATTTAGAAAAGTCATCTTGGAAAAGTTTAAAGATAAGCAACTAACCCTACTCCTTGCAACTGACCTTCTGGCTCGTGGAATTGATATCGATAGCCTAGAATGTGTCGTAAACTTTGATATTCCTAGAGATATTGAAACCTACACTCACCGCGCTGGCCGTACAGGTCGCATGGGCAAGGAAGGTTATGTTATCACTCTCGTCACTCATTCAGAAGAACTTAAAAAACTCAAGAAATTTGTGAGCGTACGTGAAATTGTCTTGAAAAATCAAGAACTCTATATTAAATAAAGCCCCATTTCTCTATACACATCCCGTGTATGGAGCTTTTTTATAAGCAATTCAATTTCATACTCTTCAAAAATCTCTTCAAACCGCATTAGCTTCGCCTTGCCGTATGTATATGATACTGACTTCATCAGTCTTATCTGCAACCTCAAAACAGTGTTTTGAGCTGACTTCGTCAGTTCTATCTGCAACCTCAAAACAGTGTTTTGAGCTGACTTCGTCAGTTCTATCCACAACCTCAAAACAGTGTTTTGAGCAACCTGCGGCTAGTTTCCTAGTTTGTTCTTTGATTTTCATTGAGTAT